>CAYMXD010000147.1:0-6035 GCA_964394095.1 uncultured Mesohalobacter sp.
TGATTGTGTTTTTTTAGTGTTTTATTAGCGTTATTGTGATAAGCATTTAAGGTTGTAATTAGGTTTTCATCTTTATCAAATACTTGATACCTTAAATTTAATTTTAGCATTTTAATTTTATCTATAAATATATCTATTTCAAAGCTGCATGGTTCACCAAGAATTAAGTTTGATTTTGTTCTTTGGCCATCTAATAAAACAAAATTTTTAATTATGCCATTTTTTATTTTTATTGGAAAGTTATTTTTAGACTGACTCTGTTTTTTTGTAAGATAATAACTTACACTCTCATCTGTCCCACCCTCAAACGCCACCTTCCCGTGCTCCAAAACCATACCCCGCGTACACAAACTCTTTACCGCCGCCATATTATGACTTACAAACAACACCGTCCGCCCGCCGGTGCCGGAAATATCTTTCATTTTACCAAGCGCTTTTTTTTGAAACTCGGCGTCACCGACGGCTAAAACTTCGTCTATGACCAAAATATCGGGTTCGAGGTGGGCAGCAACGGCAAAAGCCAAACGTACACGCATGCCTGACGAATAGCGTTTTACCGGCGTATCAATATACATTTCACAGCCTGAAAATGCTATAATTTCTTCTTCTTTAGACTTAATTTCAGCTTTGGTCATGCCCAGAATGGCACCATTCAAATATATATTCTCACGCCCCGTCAATTCCGGGTGAAAGCCTGTGCCTACTTCGAGTAAGGATGCTATTCTGCCTTTAGTTTTGATAACTCCAGTGGTTGGTAGTGTGACGCGAGAGAGCAACTTTAATAAGGTAGATTTTCCCGCTCCATTTTTGCCGATGATACCCAAAACTTCACCTTGCTTGACCTCAAAATTTATGTCTTGAAGTGCCCAGACATAATCGCCTTTAGCCGATTGACTTCGGTCGTTTATCGCCCCGACTTTTAAATACGGATCAGGTTGACCGCGAAGCTTATGCCACCAACGGTTCAAATCATGGCTTAATGTGCCTGTCCCAACCAAACCAAGACGGTATTGTTTAGAAATGTTTGAAGCTTTAAGGATGGTGTTTTGCATCATTACAGTAAACAAAATTTATTGTAAATATAAAAGGTTTGGCTAAAAATGCTGTATAAGCTTAGTATTTTTTGATAAAGGCTACATCATAACGCTCAAAGAGTGGGAGCCCTCTTCAAAGAAAGGAATTATTAAATTGACAAAGCCTCAAAGGCTATGACCTCATTATTTTGAGATTGAACCCTAATCTGAATTGGTCTACAACATACTTCGCAAGTTAGCCTCCCCTAACCCCTCCTAAAAAGGGGAACAAAAGGCCTCCCCTAACCCCTCCTAAGGAGGGGAACAATAATTGTTTTTAATAAGCCCCCTTAGGGGGTTTGGGGGCTTTTTTGAGGGTCTTTTCACTGTATGGCATCAACCTGAAAACTGACCAATTCGTCATTTTGTGATTGGCAAGATATTTCAATAGGCCTGCAACACACTTCGCAATCTTCAATATAAGTTTGTGAGGATACTGACGTATCTATAAGCATACTAATGGTTTCCCAGCAATACGGACATTGAAAAAACTGTTCTTTCATAGCTAAAATTCTATATTCAAGAGTTGACCTGTAAGCTGTAATAATTGCAGTTCTGCAAGCTTGGCATCGTACTTGGCTAAGCTATAGCTTGTTTTGGCATTCTGCAAATTGACTTGTGCCTGTCTAAACTCTACAGATGTGATTTGGCCGAGTTCAAATTGATTTTCTGTCCGGTTGAAATTATCAATATTAGTTTTTACGTTTTGTTCTTGTAAGTTATAAATGTACAATCGGGTTTTGTATGTATTCAAAGCATTTTGAATATCTCGATCGACTTGGGTTTGAATTTGTTGCTTTTGAAGCGCTTGATTTTCGTAATCGATTTTAGCGTTTTGAATACGGACGGCAGTTTGGCCAGTGTCAAATAAATTCCAGTTTAAACTAATACCGGCAGCAAATCGATCTATGGTTTGCACAGACCCGGGGAAGAATGGTGTTTCCGGACTTATATTTCTATTCCAGCCATAAGAGCCTACTAAATCTATCGTAGGCAAATACCCGGTTTTACTTATTTTTTGGTCATAAGCACTAATTTCCAGGTTTCTTTCAATCTGCAACAAAGACACATTGTTAAGGTCGTAATCTTCAACAAACTTTTCAATTTTCAGCATTGGTGTAAATGTAATGCTTGTATCTACGCTAAAGTCCTGAAATTCATCAGTGTTGATAACGACCTGTAAATCGCGTTTGACGTTGTCCAGCGTTTGAATTTCATTAATCAGGTTTATACTATCATTAGACACATCTACATCGGCATTTAGAACCTGAAGTTTATTGACTTGCCCGTATTCAAAAAGGTATTTCACACGCTCTAACCTATCTTCCGACAGCTCTAAGGTCTGCCTTAACACCTGTACGTTTTCATAACGCCGGGCGACTTCGTAATACACACTAAAGAGTTGAATTAAAGTGTTTTCGATGGTTTCCCTGGCCTGAAGTTCAGTCAAATTATATTGTTCTTTAAGACGCTTAAAGTTGTATAATCGCCCAAGACCATCAAATAGAGTATAATTGAAGTTTAGGCTGGCGTTGTAAGATTCGCTTTCCAAATCCCTTTGATCGAGTGGATCCTGGCCTTCAATTTCTGCCAACCGGTCGATGATATCGTAGTTGGCACCTGCCTGAGCATTTAAACTCGGAAGGTAACCGGAATTGAGAATACCTGAATTATTTTCAGCAATCTCTACATTGTTTTTGGCGATTTGGATATCAAAATTTTGTTTGAGTGCTATTTCAACCGCTTCTTCTTTTGTTAAAACTTCTTGCGCCTGAAGATGCCCCAAACCTATAATACCAATTAAAAAAACTATAATCCTATTGCTCGTCATAATCCTTTACTTCTTTTTGTTCTTTGATCGCGCGTTCTACTTCTTCTTTGGAATAATCTTTTCCCGTAGCTAACCACATCGTTTTAGATTTTACAGTATTGAATAAGGATAGACTCACCGGTAAAAGCACCAGGGTTAAAACGGTTGCAATTCCAATACCATAAGCAATAGAAATCGCCATAGGGATGAGGAACTGCGCTTGTCGGCTTTGCTCAAAAATTAAGGGTGCCAAACCTGCAATTGTAGTTATTGACGTTAAAAATATAGCTCTAAACCTTGATTTCCCGGCTTCGTAGATGGCATCGTCGAATGTCATTCCCGATTTTAGATTACTATTTAATTTCGTAACCAGTACCAGACCATCATTCACCATAATACCAATTAAAGCAATGATACCCAGAGCTGAAAGCACATTGATAGGAAACCCGTGTATAAAATGTCCCCAAGCCACCCCAATAGCACTGAAAGGAATAAGCAATAATAACAATAGAGGCTGAGAATACCCTCTAAACGTGAATGCAATGACCACAAAAATTAAAAACAAAACCGCCGGTAGTACCTTATTTGCAGACTTCGAAATCTTTGAAGCTTCCCGATTTTGCCCTTCATAGGAAACCGAAAGGCTTGAATATTTTCTAAGTATACCTGGCATGACCTCATTTTGAATTTCTTCCAATATATCGGTTGCACTTTCATTGGGGTCTGATAAGTCTGCTGAAACGTTAATCTCTCGCATCCCATTTAAAAAACTGATAGATTCTGTTCCTCTTACGATGCTGTAGGTAGCAATTTCATTGAAAGGAACTCGCATGCCATCCGGGGTTATAATGCGCATATCATCCAAATCTCTAATGGATGAACGGTTGTCTAAATCGTATCGTACCCAAACCCTGATTTCGTCTTTTCCACGCTGAAAACGCTGAGCTTCAGCACCAAAAAATCCATTTCTGACCTGGCGCATGATTTCACCGAGATCCAAACCCAATGCAAATGCACTTTCTTTGAGTTCTATATCTATTTCTTTGATGCCTTTAGGGTCGTTATCCACTACATCTTTCAGCAAATCATTGTCCTCCATCCAGGTTTTAAGCTCTACTTTAGCCTGTTCCAGTTCATTGAGGTTGTTGCCCAATAAAGACACAGACACCGGAGACCCTCCAAAATTACTACCCGAACCAAAAGTGATGCGTTCTACACCATAAATCGGTCCGGATTCTTCACGGATGGCATTTGTGATTTCACTGGCACTAAAATCTCTTAACTCTCCCGGCAGTAGATTGACCTGAAGAGATGCTTTATTATTTCCCGGCCCTACGCGTTTAATGGTATTCTCAACCACCTGAAGATTATCGGTTTGTCTGGCTGTAAAGTCTTTATTGACCCGCCATGCTGCTTCTTCTACTATTGAAATGATAGAATCTGTTTTTTCAGGGTTTACACCTTCAGTCATTAATAAATCTATACTTGCCCTGTCGCTGGCGATGTTGGGGAAAAAGGTAACGCGGATAATATTTCCACCAATTGAACCGATGGTTAAAATCAATAAGCCCAAAAACAACATCACGATAAAAAACCGGTTTTTTAAAGCGAATTTGAGAAACGGGGCGTAAGAGTTATCCCGTAAATAACGCATGATTTTGTCCCCGTAATGGTTAACGTTTCTCATTTTTCTGAAAAACTTGCCTATTAGTGTTTTGGGGGTTTTTGATTTTTTTCGCGCTTTAAGCGCACTGGAATGGGCAATATGCGCAGGAAGAATAATAAAAGCTTCGATGAGTGATACCGAGAGCGTTAATAGTACAACCACAGAAACTTCACTAAAAAATGTTCCTATTCTTCCATCTAAAAAGAAAAACACAGAAAAGGCCAAAATCGTGGTAAGAATAGCTGAAATAATGGGCGGAAACACTTCCATTACCCCATCTATTGCCGCTCTGATGGGTTTTTTGCCACGTTCATAATGTTGATAAATATTTTCTGAAACCACAATCCCGTCATCAACCAAAATCCCGATAACGATGATCATTCCAAAAAGGGAAAGCACGTTGATGGTCACCCCAAAGGAATTGGCAAAAATAAACATTCCTAAAAATGAAATGGGTAAACCAAATGATACCCAAAAGGCCAGTCTTGTATTGAGAAATATGGACAGGAATAGTAATACCAACAGAATCCCAATCAAGCCGTTTTCAAACAGGAGTGTTGTTCTTTGATTAAGTGTGATGGAAGAATCGCTAACAACATTGAGTTGCACATTATTATATTCGGCATTAAAGTCTTCAATATATTCCGCAACCTTTTCTGCAGTAGGAATTAGATCTTCAGCATTAGTGTTGGTGACGATTATACTTATGGCATTGTTGCCATTGTAATACAATGCATTTGGAGTTTCCTCAAACTGGTCTCTCACCTTAGCTAAATCACCTAAAGTCACTTGGGTACCGTTGGGTAATGTTTTGATGATGATGTCGTTGAGCTTATCGGCGTAGTAACTTCTTTTGTCTGCTCTAATCAGATAGTCCTCTTCTTTGGTCTTGATTGTCCCTCCTGTAGATAAGATATTTGAACCCCTGACTTTATCGGCGACTTCCTGAAAGCTGATATTGTAAGCCAAAAGCTGGTCTTGACTTAGGGCGATATCTATTTCTTCACTGGGGAATCCTCTCAATTCAATCTGAGAAATACCGTCCAGTTGTCTTAAGTCGGTTTCAATTTGGTAGGCAATATCTTTCAAAGTTTTTAAGGTAACGCCCTCACCTGAAATGGCAAAATCTATGGTTTGTCGGGAGGTTTCCTGTTTGGCGACCACTAAGGGTTCCATGCCAAGTGGGAAATTAGGCACCCGATCTACCGCATTTTTCACTTCAGTCAGCATCACATCTATGTTTCTACCTTCCTCAATTTCAACAGTAATAGAACCGCCACTTTCTCTTGCTACGGCTGTGGTACGGTCTATGCCCTCAAGTCCTTTTAAATTTTCTTCAATTTTGATGATAACGCCTTCTTCGATTTCTTCGGGAGAAGAGCCGGGATAGGTAATATTGATGTTGACTATCTTTGAATCTTGAAGCGGAAAAAACGAAGATTTTAAACTGAAATACCCTACAATACCAAATATAAAAAAGGCTAAA
>CAYMXD010000148.1:0-6017 GCA_964394095.1 uncultured Mesohalobacter sp.
TTAGAAATTTTATTTAATAGGATGTGATGTTTAGTTGAGCCACGCACCAGCCTGCTGTGGTCATTGAGTAGAACCGAAATACTGGCAGGTGAGCGAATTAATTCAAGGACTATAAGTGTAAAAAAAAACACTTTAAATATATGATTATCAATAAAATAAATAAAACGTTATTAATAGTCAAAGCATTTAAATAATGTTCAATCATACGAGATAAAATAATGTTTTTGTCCGAAGTATAAGTTTTGGCTTTGCCAATCACGTCTTCATTGAGCTGTAATTTCTATTTTTTATCTTTAAATATGAATTAAATTCAGATAAAAAAACATATAAATATTTAGAAAATTTTAAAAGGAAAGATTAGTTCAAAACTCAAATTCCAAAACCTCTTCCAAAGCTTTGTAAACTTCACTTAAGGCTTTTCTGGAAATCACATAAGGTGGGACGATGTAAACGGTATTGCCTAATGGCCTTAGGTAAATTCCTCTAGACATAAAAAATTGGTATAAACGATCTCTAACATTACTGTATCGGTCAATATTGAGATCTAAATCTAAAGCCAAAATCACACCGATTTGCCTGACTGATTTTAAGTGGGGATGGTGTTCAATTTTTGCTTTAAAACCTTGATGCGCTTCAATAATATGTTGAATCTGTTGTTGAATTTCTGAAGATTCATATAAGTTTATGGCTTCTAAGGCAACTGCACAGGCAAGCGGATTTCCGGAGTATGTGTGTGCATGAAATAAGCCTTTAGAGACATCATCGTCATAAAACGCCTCATAGATAAATTCCTGACAAGCGGTAACGCCCATGGGCAGCATGCCGGCAGTGAGAGCTTTGCTTAGGCAAATCACATCAGGTTGCTGTTCAATTTGTTCCGAGGCAAAACAAGTGCCGGTTTTTCCAAAGCCGGTCATGACTTCATCTGCAATACAAATAATTTGATGGTGTTGACATATTTTCAATATTTCATTCAGACCATTTTTATCGTAAGTCTTCATTCCGGCAGCCCCCTGTATCAAGGGTTCGTAGATAAAACCGGCGACTTTATAATGGCCTATAATTTCCCTTAATTGATTTAAGACATCTACATTATTTTGTCCATTTGGCTTTTTTAGTCTTACGACTCTTAAAAAATGGTTTTCAAAAGCACCATTATAAACCGATAAGCCCGAAACAGACATCGCTCCAAAGGTATCTCCGTGAAAGCCTTGTTCAAAAGCGATTAATGTGTCTTTATCATTGCCAAGATTATGATGGTATTGTAAGGCCATTTTTATGCCGATTTCCGTCGCCGTAGAGCCGTTATCATTATAAAACACTTTACTGATTTTTTTTGGCAGTATGGAAATTAATTTTTCAGCAAGCTCTACGGCGGGTTGATGCGTAAATCCGGAAAAGATGATTTGGTCAAGTTTTTCAGATTGTTTCTGTAAAGCCTTTACGAGTTTTTCATGACAATGGCCATACATGGCTGTGTACCATGAACTTATAGCGTCAATAAATACTTTAGCCTTTTCATCATATAATAAAGCACCCTTGGCTCTTACAATAGGATGCGTGTTTTGATGGGTCTTATGCTGCGTTAAAGGATGCCAAATTACCTTTTTATCTCGCTCAGATAGCGAAGAGTGTTGAGTTAAAGAAGCTTCTGATGTTTTATGCAAAATCATTTTATTTTTTGGCTATTCCTGATCCTCTGCGTACCATTCTGCAAAGGCGGTTGCAGTTTCTCTTAATTTAAGAGAATGCAGTTTGATGTTTTCAGGCAACTTCAATTGAATTTTTTCGGCAAAATCTATCACCATATTTTCGCTGGTGGGTTGGTAGTCCACTTCAACGATATCATGGCCGGAAGTTTTTAAGTCTTTAGCTAATGATTGATGAGGTGAATTGATATTTAGCATAATAGCATGGTCCATGACATCAACCACTTCAGATTTCACTATTGTTTTGAGGTCACCAAAATCTATCAACATTCCAAATTTTGGGTTATCAGCATCTTTTATAGGTTTACCAATCACGCAAACATCAAGTTTGTAGCTATGACCGTGAATATTTTTGCATTTACCATCATAGCCATATAGGGCATGGGCCATTTCAAATGTAAATTCCTTTGTGATTCTAATCTTAGACATAATTTATATTTGTGCGCTTTCCGTAGGAAATCTTCTGTCAATCTTTTTCATTAATCCCTGCAATACTTTGCCGGGTCCAACTTCCGTGTAAGTTGTCATACCGTCACTTAGCATATTTTGCATGATTTGTGTCCATCTCACAGCAGCGGTGAGTTGCTCTACCAGGTTCGTTTTTATGTCGTCTGGATTGCTCACAGGTTTTGCATTGACGTTTTGATAAACCGGGCAGGATGGTGAAGAAAACCTTGTATTTTCAATTGCAGAGGCCAATGCTTCTTTAGCAGGAGCCATTAGAGGCGAATGAAATGCTCCTCCTACTGGCAGTAATAATGCACGTTTTGCGCCCTTTTCTTTTAAAGTTTCGCAAGCGGCTTTTACAGCTTCAACTTCTCCTGAAATCACCAATTGTCCCGGGCAATTGTAATTTGCCGGAACAACAATGCCTTCAGTATTTTTACAAACCTCTTCTACCACAGTATCTTCTAGACCAAGTACAGCTGCCATAGTAGACGCTTGGGCTTCACAGGCTTTCTGCATAGCTAAAGCACGTTGATGAACCAGCCTTAAGCCATCTTCAAAATTCAAACATCCATTGGCAACCAATGCTGAAAATTCGCCTAGCGAATGACCTGCAACCATTTCAGGTTTGAACTGATCTCCCAAAACTTTGCTCAGAATAACAGAATGCAAAAATATAGCGGGTTGAGTAATTTCAGTCTGTTTGAGGTCTTCGGTCGAACCTTCAAACATGGTTTTGGTAATGTCAAATCCTAAAATTGAATTTGCTTCTTCAAAAAGTTTTCTGCCAATTTCGGAGTTTTCATAGAGGTCAAGTCCCATGCCGGAAAATTGAGCGCCTTGTCCCGGAAATACATATGCTTTCATGCTTGCTTATTTTTAATTAATAGATTAATAACGTACATTATTTTAATATGAGTTACAAATGTAGAGTGATTAAGATAAAACTACAAGTCGAGGTTCAACAATAAAATAAAAGCCCTTCAATCAAGATTATTCAATAGAAACTGAACAATTAGATGGATTAGCGCACCATAAGGATTAAAACAAAGACTTCAATTCTTTCTTAATCACTTGTAGTGCAATGGCATTTGGCGAATTACTTTGGTCTAATAAGTCCATTAATAAAGTTTCTCTCAGTTTATGAGCATCGGTAATATTATCACTCATATTAGTTTTCCTTATTTTTGAAATAGTTGAGTTTTTAGCAGTTTTAATGATATTCCAACATTCACTACTGACATAAATTTGCTGAACAAGGTTGTGATCAAACTCCTGATCTATCGTATTTATAAGAAGGTCTTCGTAAGATTGCTTATCATTACCAATAGGTTTTACTCTGTTTAAAAGATTACCAAGTGCAAGTCTTTCGGTAAGTAGAGCAAGCCGTTCGTAGGCCTGCAGACGTATAGGTAAAGTTTCCTTTTGGTATCTTAACTTTATTTCAAGTTTTGATTTTTGCTGAAGGTGCTCAACGTGAGTTTTGAAAAAATAAAATGCTATCCCTCCAACAATAAGGCTGGACAGAAAAAATGAGACTAAAATAGAGAAGTTTAAATCTGTCATTTTTAATATTTTTTACAAATATAGTTATAGTTAAAAGACTCAAGAAACAAAATATAAGATTAGGGTATCAAATAATACTAAGTTTGTTTGATAAAATCGTATAGGATTATTTAATTTTGAAATTCATATAAAAATAAAAGTTTGCAGGCGTATATAGAAGAACTTAATGAAGCTCAAAAAGAGGCTGTACTCCAAAAGGACGGTCCAATGATAGTTATTGCTGGTGCAGGATCCGGTAAAACCAGGGTGCTGACCTACAGAATAGCGCATTTGATGAATCAAGGCGTTGACCCGTTTAATATTCTTGCCCTGACGTTTACCAACAAGGCTGCCAGAGAAATGAAAAGCAGAATTGCTAAAATTGTGGGACCGGGAGAGGCTAAAAACCTCTGGATGGGGACTTTTCACTCTGTTTTTGCAAGATTGTTAAGATTCGAAGCCGATAAATTAGGGTTTCCATCTAACTTTACTATCTATGACACACAAGATTCACAAAGACTGGTGAATAGTATCATTAAAGAAATGAATCTGGATAAGGATGTCTACAAATACAAACAGGTTTATTCCAGAATTTCGTCTTATAAAAACAGTTTGATAACGGTTAAGGCTTATAGGAATAACCTTGAACTTCAGGAGGCTGATGCCATGGCCAAGCGACCTCGATTAGGTGATATTTATGAAGAATACGTTAATCGCTGCTTTAAAGCCGGAGCAATGGATTTTGATGATTTATTACTCAAAACCAACGAATTATTAACGCGGTTTCCGGATGTGTTATCCAAGTACCAACATAGATTTCAATATATACTAGTAGACGAGTATCAGGATACCAATCACTCTCAATATTTGATAGTTAGAGCACTTAGTGACAGGTATCAAAACATCTGTGTAGTTGGCGATGATGCAC
The DNA here is from genome assembly GCA_964394095.1 of uncultured Mesohalobacter sp. Classification (GTDB taxonomy): domain Bacteria; phylum Bacteroidota; class Bacteroidia; order Flavobacteriales; family Flavobacteriaceae; genus Psychroflexus. The sequence continues at coordinate 4,630 of CAYMXD010000148.1, forward strand.
AGAGTATTTATGCTTTTAGAGGTGCTAACATCAATAATATCCTCAATTTTCAAAGAGATTATGACGACGTCAAAACATTTAAGCTAGAACAAAATTACCGTTCTACTAAAACTTTAGTTCAAGCAGCCAATTCAGTTATAGAAAAAAACAAGAAACGATTGGAAAAAATCGTTTGGACTTCAAATACCGAGGGGGAAAAGATAAAAGTTAATCAATTGATTAATGACGCAGAGGAAGGTCGATTTGTGGCTTCAACTATTTTTGATTTGCAAATGCAAAATCAATTGGACTACGATCAATTTGCAATTCTATACCGTACAAATGCTCAAAGTAGAGCCATGGAAGACGCACTAAGAAAAAAAGATATGCCCTATCGTATTTATGGCGGCTTATCTTTTTATCAGCGTAAAGAAATAAAGGACGTTCTGGCCTATTTAAGGCTGATTATTAATCCTAAAGATGAAGAATCTTTAAAACGCGTTATTAATTATCCTACAAGGGGAATAGGCCAAACCACTCTAGATAAATTGATTTTAGCGGCAAATCATTATAAACGTTCAATTTTCGAAATCATTGAAAATATTCACAAGATAGATTTACCTATCAATAAAGGTATAAAAACTAAACTTGTGAATTTTGTAAATATGATAAAGAGTTTTCAGGTTATTGCAGAAAAACAAAATGCCTTTGAACTTACAGAAACGGTCATTAAGAAAACAGGACTTTTACAAGAATTCAAAAAAGACGGTACACCGGAAGGCATTACCAGGGTTGAAAATTTAGAAGAACTCTTAAATGGTATTAGAGATTTTGTTGAAGGACAAAATGAAGTTGAAGATTCTACCGGGTCTATCAGTGAATTTTTAGAGGATGTTGCCTTAGCCACCGATTTTGATAATGAAAAAGGAGATGATAATCGTGTATCTTTAATGACAGTTCACCTGGCGAAAGGTCTAGAATTCCCTTATGTCTTTATAGTAGGTATGGAAGAAGATTTGTTCCCTTCTGCAATGAGCATGAACACCAGAAGTGAATTGGAAGAAGAACGGCGGTTATTTTATGTAGCATTGACCCGTGCTGAAAAACAGGCTTACATTACCTATGTCATCTCTCGATACCGTTGGGGAAAACTCATCGACGCCGAACCCAGTCGTTTTATAGATGAAATTGATGAAGATGCTGTTGAACTGAATATTTCTAATGATACATACAGGTTTAAACCCCAAATAGACGCCGATATTTTTGGTGAAGTGGATAAATCTAAATTAAGACAGACCAAGCCTAAGAATGGAACACCCCCACCAAGCCATAAACCAACCGAAAAACAACTAAAGAAGTTGAGAAAGATAAAACCGGTATCATCTAAAGAATCACCGACAAAAGAGGTT
>CAYMXD010000149.1:0-3592 GCA_964394095.1 uncultured Mesohalobacter sp.
AAGACGGAGTATTTATGCCACATAACAGCAAAATTTATACAGGTAGAGCAGACATTGAAAAAGCCTTTGAAGGATTTATTGCTGGCGGATTTACAGATTTAGACGTAGAATCCACCTGGGCTGAAGGCTGTGGAGAATATTTACTGGATACCGAAAAGTGGACCTTAAGCAATGGGAAAGACACACTCATCGGAAAATCTTTAGTGATATGGAAAAAAGAAGACGGGATGTGGAAAATGTATAAGGATATGATCAATACAGATACGCCATAAGAACATCGGTTGGTTAAAATCAGTGTTATAGCCAACAAAGAAGTAGGTATTGACGCTCTCAAAACAGTTGAATGACTTTTATAGAAATTCAGTTAGGGAGTTTATAAAATATATTTAATATTATGATATTCAATTATTTATAAACCATATGCAGTAATCCAAAAAAGCTCTGCGTTCTTTGCAACTCAGCGGTGAAAATAAATTAAGGCATAAATTGTCTCGAATTTTAGGGAGTTGCAGAGTTCATATAGGCATTCAATGAATATTACTATTAAGTGTGTTTCTAAGTTAATATGCGAAATTAAAAACCAACCCCTATGAATTTAAAACAATCCTTTACCATTGCTTTAATACTCTGTGTATTAAGCATTACCGCCTGGGAACTCTACTGGCGTTCTCAGGGCTATTTTCCAGATTTGGACGATGACAAATACCTGTGGGCACGAACCCGAGCAAAAGTTGACAACGCCACAAAAGACGATGTGGTGCTTACAGGCTCTTCACGTGTGTTGTTCAATATTCAAGTGAATAAATGGAAAGAATTAACCGGCATTCAACCCATTCAAATCGCTAATGCGGGAGCGACACCCTTGCCTGTTTTTCATGATATTGTTGAAAATACCGATTTCAAAGGCACCGTCATCGTTGGTGTTACGCCGGGACTATTTTTTTCAACGACTTTTGAGCAAGCGCCACCTTGGCGAAGAGCGGCTTCTCGTTCAGAATTTTATGACAATCGAACTTACGCTCAACGTTTAAATTACGTCTTATCCATTCCGCTTCAAAATTCTCTGGCGTTTATCAGCAATGACGATGAAAAATGGCATGATGATATCAACCTCAAAGCTTTATTGAACACCATAGAATGGGCTGACAGAAATGGGCGAGCTAATGACCCACCATTTTACCGATTTCAAGACATAAACATCAATAGAAATGTGCGGATGAAAAACAAAATGCTCACCGATACCGCTTTTGCTAATTCAGTAAAAACCATTTGGAAATTCTTCATGTCAGGAGATAAACCACCGCCCGATAAGGACTCTACAATCGCTTTTTTTGTTGAAGATGCTAAAAAATTTACAGCCCGTGGTGGTCAGGTTATTTTGTTAAGAAATCCTTCTGATGGATTTTTTAAAGATTTAGAAAGCAAAGGCTTACCTCGAGATAAATTTTGGGAAGAATTAGTAGCCAAAGCCAATGTGCCAGCTTATCACTATCAGGATTATAAAAGCTTAAGCGCTTTTGAAACTGTAGAATGGTCACATTTATCGGCAAGCGATGCCGATCAGTTTACTGAAAATTTTGTTGAAATATTGACAAAAGACGGCCTTATCACTAACCTTAAAACCAATTAGTCATGCTGTTTAATTCATTGAGTTTTATCGTGTTTTTGATGATTGTTTTGGCATTGTATTATTCCAAAATTTTCAATTGGACCAATAAAAAAAGAATGTTGCTATTGGCCAGTTATGTCTTTTACGGCCTTTGGAATCCGCCTTTGGTTGTATTGCTCTGGATTTCAACCATAGTCGATTGGACCGCCGGAAATAAATTAGCTGTAGAAACCAATCAGCGCAAACGCAAATTGTGGTTGATGCTCAGTTTATTTGTCAACTTAGGCTTTTTGGCATTTTTTAAATACCGTGATTTTTTATTAGACAATTTTACGGCTGTGGTTAATACTTATGGCTACGGTTATCAGGCGCAACCTATGGATATCATTTTGCCGATGGGAATTTCGTTTTACACCTTTCAAACCATGTCTTACACCATAGACATGTATAAACGAAAAACCGAACGCGCCAGAACGTTTTTGGATTTTGCTTTATATGTCACGTTTTTTCCACAACTCGTAGCCGGTCCAATTGTAAGGGCTCAAGATTTGATTACCCAATTTTATGAGGAAAAAAAGGCCAGTGTCAACCAATTTTTATGGGGGGTGTTTTTGCTGACTATCGGTTTATTTCAAAAAGTTGTTTTAGCCGATACCTTGTTGGCTGATACTTCAGATAAAGTCTTTGGTTCACAGAAAATCTTAGACACCCTAGACGCATGGACGGGCACTTTGGCTTTTTCAGGACAGATATTTTTTGACTTTGCCGGCTACTCCACCTGCGCCATCGGCATCGCCTTGATGTTAGGCATCATTTTACCGGACAACTTCAAATATCCTTATGCATCAATTGGATTTTCAGATTTATGGCGACGTTGGCACATCACTTTGTCCACATGGCTGAGAGATTATTTATACATTCCATTAGGCGGTAATCGGTTTGGCATCGCAAGAATGTATGCCGCTTTGATGATTACCATGTTACTCGGCGGACTTTGGCATGGTGCGGCTTGGACGTTTGTGATTTGGGGTGCTTTGCATGGATTGTATTTGATTATAGAACGTATGTTGAGGTCAAAAATTCACATTAAAATCAATGCTTTTAATGGAATTATCCTCGCCTTATTGACTTATATCATGGTCAATTTTACCTGGGTGTTTTTTAGAGCAAGAGAGTTTTCTGTGGCCAAAAATATGCTGTCCTCCATGCTCTTTTTAAATGATGAAGGCGAAAAAATCATAGCCACGTTTGATGTATTCAAAGTCTTTGTTTTAATCAGTTTATTGTTTATTTCACATTGGCTGATGCGCAATACTTCGCTCAAAGCAGTGTCCTTAAAAATATCACCTGTCATTTTAGGTATTTTCTGGGCGTTAATGCTATTTCTGATTGTGATTTCTCAAGGTAGTGGCGAACAGTTTATTTATTTCCAATTTTAACCTAAAACCCAATCTATTGAAAACTTTACAACCGATTTCCAACCTGGACCGTATTGAATTTTTAGACATCCTGAGAGGCATGTCTATCTTTTTTATTTTCACCGCTAATATTCCGTTTTTCTCAGGGCTTTGGTTTTTTGAGCCGGACCACCCCATAAGAGAAATCAACCTACGTACCGATGAAGCGCTAAGGTTTATCCACTACGTCCTTGTCGATGGTAAATTTTATTCCATTTTCTCTTTATTATTCGGCATAGGTTGCATTATTCAGTACAACAACGCCGTGTCTAAAGGTGTTGCTTTTAATAAATTTTTCAGTAAACGGATGTTTTGGCTTTTGGTGATTGGCTTAGTTCACTTGTTTTTGTTTTGGCAGGAGATATTTTGACTTTATATGCCCTACTTGGGTTTGTGCTGGTTTGGTTTGTAAAGAAATCCGATAAAACTTTATTGATAACAGCTGCTATTTTAATCCTAATGCCAATACTTAACTGGGCATTTATGCATTACACAAAAATTAATTATTACAATTATTTATTTGGGA
>CAYMXD010000149.1:3602-6014 GCA_964394095.1 uncultured Mesohalobacter sp.
TTATTATAGATAATACTATAGATGAAGGTAGTAAAAAATATGCCAAACATAAAATTTGATGGTTGTATGATGCCCAACTTTCAGTATTATTTGCAAAATGAAAATATTTTAGATTTAATTAAAATGAATCTTGGAAATGGTTTTGGAAGATTTGGGATGATATTAGAAGAAGGTCGTATTTTTAAGGTGTTTGGAATTTTCCTCATTGGCCTTTGGACGGGAAGACAAATTTTAAATGGCGACTTATTAACCCGAAAGCCACTTTTAAAAAAGGTGTTTTGGGTTGGGCTACTCGTGGGTTTGCCTTTCAACTTGATAAGAGGTTATTTGCAATTTTATGCCGACAAAAATACGCTCAACGAATTCCTGCATGTCCTTTGTTATGCCCTTGGCACTGTGCCGTTGGCTTTAAGTATTTCCGCCGGTATTGCCCTGCTGTGTCTTAAAGGCAACAGATTTTTGAAACTATTTTCTTCTGTGGGTAAAACGGCGCTAACCTGTTATCTGGTGCACACTCTTGCAGGTATGGTTATTTTCTATGGGTTTGGGTTTCAATTGGCCGGTAAATATGGTTTTACAATTGTCATGATCATCGCCACACTCATCTTTTTAGGACAGGTCATCATCAGTAGAATTTGGTTGAAGTATTTTAGATATGGGCCAATGGAATGGGTTTGGCGTAAGTTGGTTTATGGAACACAATAGACTTTAAGTTTTATAGCTAAAACAATTGACGTTTTATAATAAGATGGTAAATCATTTTTGAGTCCTGATAATTATGTATTTTTATATATAAATTTAAAGAAAATTAAAAAAATTATGAAAACTCGCATTCCAGAACTATATCAAATCTCAAATCCTTTAATAGCTGATCAATATTTGATTGACGGCGAATTGAAATCTTGGTCGGGCGATATGGCAGAGGTCAAGTCTACTATTTCTTCTACCGAAGACTACAAGCCTACCCATCTTGGTAGCGTACCCAATCTTGACGAAGCACAAGCTCATGAAGCCTTGGATGCAGCTTTAAGGGCTTATGACCAGGGTAAAGGCTTATGGCCGACAATGCGTGTAAGTGAACGCATAGAATGCATGCAAACTTTTGTAAGTAAAATGGAGACTAAACGCGATATCGTCGTGAAACTCATCATGTGGGAAATTGGTAAAAATCTTCCTGATGCTGAAAAAGAATTTGACCGAACGGTGAAATATATTTACGACACCATTGAAGATTACAAAAACATAGACAGAAACGCCGCTAAGTTTGAAAAACACGATGGGGTTTACGCTCACATTCGTCGTGGTCCTCTTGGTGTAGTTTTATGTTTAGGCCCATATAATTATCCATTGAATGAAACTTTTGCTTTGCTTATTCCGGCATTAATTATGGGAAATACCTGCATTTTTAAACCGGCTAAATTTGGTGTTTTATTGATTACCCCTCTGCTTGAAGCTTTTCAGGAAAGTTTTCCTCCAGGCGTCGTTAATGTCATTTTTGGACGCGGACGGGTTTTAGCCAGTCCAATCATGAAAACCGGTAAAGTTGATGTTTTAGCTTTAATCGGAAACAGCAAATCGGCCAATGCCTTAATCAATCAACATCCTAAAAGTAATCGTCTGCGCTTAGTGCTTGGTCTGGAAGCTAAAAATCCCGCTATTGTTCTGCCGGATGCTGATTTGGATTTGGCCGTGAAAGAATGTATTTCCGGAAGTCTGTCGTTTAATGGTCAACGTTGTACCGCTTTAAAAATTATTTATGTTCACGAAGACGTCAAAGAAAAATTCTTAGCACAATTTAATCAAGCTGTGGACAATCAAACCTTTGGTAATCCCTGGGATGATGGCGCATTTTTAACGCCACTTCCGGAGCCGGATAAACCACAGTACATTCAGGAGTTGATTGATGATGCTCTGGAAAAAGGGGCCAAAATTTTAAATGAGAAAGGGGGTGAACATTTTGACAATTACATCTGGCCGGCTGTGCTTTATCCGGTGACTAAAGATATGCGGGTTTACGAGGAAGAACAATTCGGTCCGGTGATTCCGGTGATATCCTTTTCTGATATCAACGAACCTTTAGACGATATGGCCGATTCTAATTACGGGCAGCAGGTGAGTTTATTTGGCACTAATGTTGAAGTCCTATCACCATTAATTGATACATTAGCTAATTTGGTTTGCCGGGTTAACCTGAACAGCTCTTGTCAGCGAGGTCCGGATGTGTATCCATTTACAGGGCGTAAAGATTCAGCAAAAGCAACTTTAAGTGTGCATGATGCTTTGCGTTCGTTCTCTATCAGAACCTTTGTAGCTTCAAAAGATAATCCGCAAAACCTAGAGATTTTAGAACAGCTTTTGGAGAAAAAACAGTCTAAGTTTATCAGTACGGATTATATTTTATAGTGTTTTGTA
>CAYMXD010000150.1:0-5974 GCA_964394095.1 uncultured Mesohalobacter sp.
TTTCTTCTAAATTTCTTATTATGGTTGAAACCGTATTGTAATGCAATTCCTGCTTTAGCTCTGCTTTTATGTCTTTTACAAATGCTTTGTTTAAGGCCCAAAGCACTCGCATAATGTCTTCTTCTTTGTCTGTAAGTTTTAAGAGTATTGCCATATTTGTTCTAGATTTGAAACAAACATACAACTATTTATCTAGTTATACAACTATATTTATAGTTACATTACTATAAAAGTAGTTTGTCTGAACTAAAATGAGATGATAAAAATTATTTTTTTGTAAAAAATATAAGACTTGACAGTTGTTTATCTCTAAAATTTTCTAATTTAGTCTTATGCTTACAGAAGAGTTCATCGTAGAAGAAAACAAGGAGATTGCAAAGCAATACAAGAAGCTATTGCGCATAAGTTACCGTCATTTAAGCAACGAAGATAAGCTGCAAATCCGTAAAGCTTTTGAAACTGCACTAGATGCTCACAAGGACCAAAGACGCAAATCCGGGGAAGCCTATATTTTTCATCCTATAAGTGTGGCTCAAATTGTGGCTTCAGAAATAGGCTTAGATGCCACCTCTATTACTGCAGCCCTACTCCACGACGTTGTAGAAGATACTGAATATTCGCTTACAGACATAGAGCAATTATTCGGCGAAACTGTGGCTAAAATAGTTGACGGCTTAACCAAAATCTCCAGCTTAAAAAAAGATGGGGATATCTCCCTACAGGCAGAGAATTTTAGAAAAATGCTGTTGACCCTTAATGATGACATTCGGGTTATCATTATTAAAATTGCAGACCGTTTGCATAACATGCAGACTATGGATGCGATGCGACCAGACAAACAGGTAAAAATAGCCTCAGAAACGCTATACATTTACGCCCCACTTGCCCACAGAATCGGCATGTACAACATAAAGACTGAACTCGAAGATTTAAGTTTAAAATACACCGAGCCTGAAGTCTATACCGATATTGCCAAAAGATTAAAAGAAAGTAAAGAAGAACAGGACGCCTACATTAAAGATTTTACGAATAAAATTTCTGATGCACTAGATGAAGAAGGATTAGACTACGAGATTAAAGGTCGGCCGAAGTCTATATATTCTATAAGAAGAAAAATTCTTGCTCAAAATATCACCTTCGACGAGGTTTATGATAAATTTGCGGTTAGAATTATCTACAAATCAGACTTAGCCAATGAAAAATTTCTAGCCTGGAAAATATATTCTATAGTTACGGATTATTTTAGACCAAACCCTACCCGCTTAAGAGACTGGATTTCTTCTCCAAAAACGACTGGCTACGAAGCTTTGCACATAACAGTAATGGGACCTAAAGGCAAATGGGTAGAAGTTCAGATTAGAAGCCAGCGCATGAATGAAATTGCAGAAAAAGGCTATGCAGCACACTACAAATACAAAAATAAAGAAAAGAATACGGATACCGGTATAGACCAATGGTTAACAAGACTACAGGAAGCCCTAGAAAACAATGAAACCAATGCTGTAGATTTTGTAGAACAATTTAAATTAAACCTCTACGCTAAAGAAATTTTTGTGTTTACACCCAATGGTGACTTAAAGTCGCTTCCCAAAGGTGCCACTGCGCTAGATTTTGCTTTTCATATACATACAGATGTCGGTCTCACTACTAGAGGCACCAAGGTAAATGGTAAACTTACACCACTAAGTCAGCGGCTTAAAAGCGGTGACCAGGTAGAAGTCATTACATCTGCAAATGCAAAACCCAGCTCAAACTGGCTAGATTTTGTGACAACCGCTAGGGCGCGAACAAAAATTAAATCGGCATTAAAAGAAAAGAAAAGAGAAATAGCAGAAGAAGGCAAAGAAATTTTAAGGCGAAAATTGAGATCACAAAAAATTCATCTCAATGAAAGCACGGTAAACGAACTCGTCAACCATTTCAACCTTAAAACAAGTTTAGATTTATTTTACAGAGCAGGTAATGGTGTTATAGACAATAAACAAATTAAAAATTTTGCATCTCAAAAGAACAATGCTTTAGTCTCTTTTTTCAAATCAAAAATCAGGAGACCGTCTAAACCTCAGGATACTATAAACGATGACGAAATCAGTTCGAATTACGATCAACTGGTTTTTGGTGATGACGAGGAAGTCTTTGACTATTCTATAGCCAAATGCTGCAACCCTATTCCGGGCGATGATGTATTTGGGTTTTTAACGGTTAGCGATGGGATTAAGGTGCATAAAAAAGACTGTCCTAACGCTATTCAGCTACAGAGTAATTACGCCTATAGAATTCAAAAAGCGAAATGGGTAGATTCTACTCAAGAGGATTTCAATGCTAAATTAAAATTATCGGGTATTGATGATTTAGGTTTAGTAAGCAAAGTGACCGATTTGATTTCAAAAAGTTTGCACGTAAATATGAAGGAAATAAGTTTTTCGAGTAATCATGGTGTCTTTAATGGTGATATTACGGTGAATATTAAAAACAAGAAAATATTGAACCAATTGATAGACAGATTGAAAAAAATAGAAGGAATAGACAAAGTAAGCCGTGAATAAAACTTAAATTTGTATTTATGGATAATTTAAAGAACGTAAAACAAAATAATCAGGCTATTGTCAAGAATGTGTTTACCAAATATCTTGAAGAAAATAAACACCGCAAAACACCAGAACGCTTTGCTATACTTCAGGAAATTTATGAAAACCAAAACCATTTTGATATAGAATCACTGTACATCACGATGAAAAACAAGAATTATCGTGTGAGTAGAGCTACTTTGTACAACACCATAGACCTCCTAATGGATTGTGGTTTGGTAAGAAAACATCAATTTGGCAGTTCTGCTCAAGCACAATACGAAAAGTCGTATTTTGATAAACAGCACGACCATGTCATCTTAGACTCTGACGAGGTTATAGAATTTTGTGACCCAAGAATAGAATCCATTAAAAAAACCATCGAAGAAGTTTTTGACATTAGCATACAAAAACACACGCTTTACTTTTACGGTAAACGCAACCAACCAAAGGACAACACATAATGAACATTGACTTACTATTAGGCCTCCAATGGGGCGACGAAGGAAAGGGTAAAATTGTAGATTACCTTACAAAAAAATATGATATTATAGCTAGATTTCAAGGCGGACCCAATGCCGGTCATACTTTAGAATTCAACGGTATAAAACACGTTCTGCATACCATACCATCAGGTATTTTTCATCCTAAAGCCATCAATGTAGTAGGCAATGGGGTGGTTATAGATCCTGTTATTTTTCAAAAAGAACTTGAAGCCCTTGATAAGTACAAAATAGATTATATCAAATCTTTACTCATCTCCAGAAAAGCGCATCTCATTTTACCTACGCATCGCCTGTTGGATGCTGCATCAGAAACTTCTAAAGGTAAAGCCAAAATCGGGTCTACCTTGAAAGGCATCGGACCGACTTATATGGATAAAACCGGTAGAAACGGAATCAGGGTAGGCGATCTGGAGTTTGATGACTGGAAAGATAAATATCGCCAGCTGGCCAATAAGCATCAGGCCATGATAAAATTCTACAATGTAGATGTGCAATACGACCTCAATGAACTTGAAGAGGTGTTTTTTAAAGCTGTTGAGAAAATAAAAACATTGCAGTTTATAGACTCTGAAGAGTATCTCTTTAAAGCGATGAAGCAAGAAAAAAGCATTCTTGCAGAAGGCGCACAGGGTTCGCTGTTGGATATCGATTTTGGGACTTACCCTTTTGTAACATCTTCCAACACGACTGCAGCCGGTGCCTGTACAGGCTTAGGCCTTGCGCCTAATAAGATTCAAAAGGTGTTTGGTATCTTTAAAGCCTACACTACTCGGGTGGGCAGTGGTCCCTTCCCTACTGAATTATTTGATGCACACGGCAAGCGAATGGCCAAGGTTGGTCACGAATTTGGGGCAACCACAGGCCGACCCAGACGATGTGGATGGTTGGATTTGATAGCGCTTAAATATGCCGTTCAAATCAATGGCGTCACAGATTTAATGATGATGAAAGCTGATGTTTTAAGCGGCTTTGAAGAGCTGAAGGTCTGTACAGCTTACCACTACAATGGTGAAGAGATTTCGCATCTGCCTTATAATTTATCAGCAGAAGATTTAAAGCCGAAGTATAAGACTTTAAAGGCTTGGCAGGAAGATATTACCAATATAGAGTCTTATGATGATTTACCCCAGACTTTAAAAGACTATATCAGTTTTATTGAGGACTTTGTTGATGTTAAAGTCAAAATCGTATCTGTCGGCCCGGATAGGAAAGAGACGATAATGCGGTAGATATAGTTGCTATCTACTCGTTGTGGATTGTGTGTTATTTTTAATTAGCATCAAGTTGTAAGTAGAAAACTTGCAAGTTTATCTTGATCATGACAGTTATAAACCCGGGATTAGACTTAAGTCGACCTCTAAAATCTAAAATTGTAGACCTTAAGCTTGCTTATACCGGTGTACTAAATGAGATATTTTTGAATATTACCAAATTAGATAAAGCCCAATGAGATTTTTGATTGTAATAAAAGCCCATGTCACACAAAAAACAAGCTATTTTATAATGAAGTGCTTTTTGTTTTTTGGCTTAACAAGTACATTACTTGCATGTAAGACTGAAAGTAATAAAGTTTTAAAATTTACCCTTGAAGAAGGCGAAAGTGGAATAGTTCACGAAAAATTCGATTCTACTGTTGTAGACAACAATAAATACAATAACGATAATATTGTATTTAAAGTCGGTACAACTTTTAAGTATGATTTTCAACACATTACACCAGAAGGAAAGTTGAAATATTTTAAAGTCAATGACAGCAATAGAACATGGGAGTTTGTCGATGAAGATGAAACAGATGATAAAACCATCAGTGCTGTAATTATTGAAGTATTAGATGGAAACCCCATGGGAGATGGTATTCCTGGCTACAATCAAACAAATCTGAAATACGTTTTAAGAAGTATGAGCAACTATTCTATATCTGGAGTAATTGAAAATGAAGCAAATACATGGATGCATCCACCAAGAGATTATTATTTTAGGATTTTGGAATTAAATCCATTTCCTTACATAAAATCACCATTCATTACAGGAACAAGTTGGACTTGGAAGTTAAAAATCGGAGACGGATGGGGTGATGAAAGATGGAAGCTCTGGGAGGGCTCTATAGAAAACACATACAGCTACAGCATAACTGATGAGCAAATTATAGAAACATCAATGGGAGAATTAAAGTGTTTTGTGGTAACATCCGAGGCTGAAAGTAGAATTGGAAAAACAGGACTTACCGCATTTTATAATCCTGAATACGGGTTCATAAAACTTGATTACCTAAATATTGATGGCAGCAAAACAGTTCTGAAGCTTGTTGAAAAGATATGACCTGAATACACTTATCAACTTTAAAAGTTTCTTTTCTAACTTCTTCAAAGTGCTGACGATCTGAGTATTTTGCTTTGATTTTGAAAAACATTGACGGGCTTTCAGCTTAATAAATAAGGTGTATTTATCGCCAAAACTTCTAGCATTAACATTATGTATTATTCTTTATTTAAAGTACAAATCTTTAAAATATTTAAATCTTTTACCCGGAATTATCAGTTTCCAAATGTCTTTTTTAGGAATAATTTTCTTGTTCGCTAGCCTTTTGCCATCTATATAAGTTCGGTAAACCAAAGCGTAAAATAAAATAAGTAACAATGTCAAAGTACCACTCACAAAACCAGAATTCTCAATCCAAATTATAATGCCTATTGGTGCTAAGATAAGTACATAAAAGATATATATGTTTCTCATATCATTTATATTTTTCAGTCACTTCAGATGATATTTTTGTAATAACTTGCTTAATCTTTGATGACTAATGTAACTAAATTTTCGGAGCTAATAAATTAGTACCGTATATATCAAAGTATTACTGCCAGGTCGAGCCCCTGAAAATTTAGAAATTTTATTTAATAGGAT
>CAYMXD010000151.1:0-5894 GCA_964394095.1 uncultured Mesohalobacter sp.
GATCTGACAACAAAATTATTTTTTAAACGTCACAACTAATTAAATAAAATTTCTAAATTTTCGGTAGCTCGACCCGACAGTAATACTTTGATATTGAAACATATTAATATATAATTTATTAGCTCCGAAACTTCGGTTTCTTAAAAAAGTACAAGCATAATCCTAAAAACTATTTAACCCATATGTTACAAAACAGGCGTAAAACTTAATGACTACTCCGTTGAAGACTCCAATATCACCGCATCAACTGCTTTCTCTTTCACCATCGCATTAAAATCAGGGATGTCACTTTTCAGAATATCTTTCCATTTCTCCAATTCTACATCAATTTTAGCAGAGACTTCTTTTCTAAACGCTTCGCTTTGTGCCGTAGGTGCAAAATCGCTCATACCTTCCAATGAATTTAGGTGTGCCAATTTATTGGTCAGTTTTATAGGATAATTCAACGGATCTTGTCGGCTTTGGTTTTTGGTTTGGTAAAGGGCTTTTTCGACTTCTGATATCTTTTCGTTAATCAATTCAGCTTTTTCAACCAAGGCCTTCATGTCTTCATCTGAGGTTAAGCGGTCTGCTACCTGTTGAATCTGAGCTTTAGCTGAACGTATATCGGTTATGGCTTCATGGGCTTCAGAGACTTTATTTCTTACTTTAATTAAAAAATCAAATTTAGCCTGCATATCATCAATACGCATTGAAGCTCCGGGGTCTTTGAGAATCTTAAATTCGCGTTCTACTGAATTTCCATCAACTGTCAACTTAACCTTGTAAATTCCTGGTAAGGCTTTCGGGCCATTCATGCCGGCCCACCATAAAATCATTCCATCAAAATCAGAAGCGGGTGGATAACGCATTTCCCAAACAAAACGATTACCGCCTTGTTGTAGATCTTTAAGTTCAACTTCATTATTTGCTTTATCGGGCTGAGTATCAAAAGCACGAATCAGTTCGCCATTGCTGTCTATAAATTCTAAACGCACTTTTGTAGTATCTGTAACATCTTTTAAATAATAGGATACCATAACGCCACCGGGATGATTTTCTCCTGCAGTTTTAGAGGTTCGGCCTGCACCGCCATCCATACGATAACTCGGCATAGGCTTGTATAAATAAAAATCACTATTTACCACATCATCATTTAATTGATGTAAAGGTGTGAGGTCATCGATTAACCAGAGACTTCGACCTTGAGTGGCCGCTATCAAATTATCATTTTTTATGGTTAAATCCGTTATGGGCACAATCGGTAAATTCATCTGAAATGGCGACCAGCTTTTACCATCGTCAAAGGAAATATACATGCCTGTTTCTGTTCCGGCGTAGAGGAGTCCTTGCCGCTTAGGGTCGGCTCTTAGCACACGGGTAAAATGGTCTTCCGGAATGCCGTCCGTTATTTTTGTCCAGGATTGGCCGTAGTCTTCTGTTTTATAAAGGTAAGGCTTGTAGTCGCCCAGTTTGTAACGTGTTCCGGCTACATAAGCTCCCCCTTTTGTGAAAGGATCCGGATCTATGCTATTAATCATCATCCATTCGGGCATGCCTTTGGGCGTGACATTATCCCAGTTTTCACCAGCATCTTTGGTGACGTGAATTAAGCCATCATCAGAGCCAGTCCAGATTAAACCTTCTTCATAAGGTGACTCTGCCGCCGCAAAAATGGTACAGTAGTATTCAACACTGGTATTATCTTGAGTAATCGGACCACCGGATGATTTTTGTTTTGAGGGGTCGTCTCTGGTCAAATCGGGGCTGATAATTTCCCAGGAGGCCCCACCATTTGTACTCATGTGTAAATGATTGGAGGCGGTGTAAAGCTTCTCTGTATCGTTTGGTGAAAAGAAAATCGGGAAATTCCATTGAAAGCGGTATTTCATGCCTTCGGCTCCATACCCCATGGGATTATCCGGCCATACATTAACCGCTCGAACTTCATTGGTGTCGTGATTGTATTGAGTTAAAAACCCTCCGTAACTGCCACCGTAGACTATTTCCGGATTTTCGGGATCAGGGGCGATGTGGGCGCTTTCTCCACCGGCTGTAGATTCCCAATCGTCTTCTGTGATGTAACCTCCTGATGTTCTGTGCGGTATTCTAATGGTGGAGTTATCCTGCTGTGCGGCATAAATACGATAAGGAAAAGCATTATCTGTTGTTACCCGGTAAAATTGTGCTGTGGGTTGATTATGGTAAGTGCTCCAGTTATCGCCACCATTGAAAGAGACTTGCGCACCGCCATCATCGGCCATAATCATGCGCTTGGGATTTTCAGGCGCAATCCATAAATCGTGATGATCACCGTGTGGTGCCCGAGCTGATTTAAACGTTTTTCCGCCGTCTGTAGATTTTTGGTAATCTACGTTGACTACGTATACTATATTTTCATCTTGCGGATCGGCATAAATTCTGGTATAATACCAAGCTCGCTGACGTAAAGCTCTGCTTTCATTTATCTTTGCCCAGGTCTTGCCGCCATCATCAGAACGGAAAACGCCACCTTCATCAGCTTCTACAATCGCCCAGACGCGCTCTGGATTTGCCGGTGAAACGGTGACGCCTATAATACCTAAAGTACCATCAGCCATGCCTTTGTTGTCTGAAAGTTTTTCCCAGGTGTCACCGCCATCGGTACTTTTCCATAAATCGGAACCTTCGCCGCCACTTTCTAAACTGTAGGGTGTGCGGCGTATTCGCCAGGTAGAAGCATAAAGAATTCGGGGGTTGGTAGGATCGAAGCTTAAGTCGACTGCACCGGCATCGGCATTGGCAAATAAAATACGTTCCCAATTTTTTCCGCCGTCAAGACTTCGGTAAACTCCGCGTTCTTCAGAAGATTTGTACAGGTCACCCATAACTGCAGCATAAACAATATCCGGATTTTTGGGGTGAATGCGAATGCGAGAAATATGGCGAGACTTTTCTAAGCCCATAGGTTCCCAGGTTTTCCCCGCATCTACAGATTTCCATACGCCATAGCCATAAGACACATTACCACGAACTGTTTTTTCGCCACCGCCGACATAAATGACATTGTTGTCCCATTCAGAAACGGCTACAGCGCCAATAGAGCCCCCAAAGTAGCCATCGGAAATATTTTCCCAGGTCTGGCCTCCATCTTGTGTCCGCCAAACGCCACCACCTGAAGCCCCAAAATAGTAGAGGTTGGGCTTGCCCGGTACGCCAGTTACAGCAGAGGAACGCCCACCGCGGTATGGCCCGATACTTCGCCAGCTTATGGCATCTTTATATAGAGAAGCGTCAAATGTTGTTGTGTTATTTCGGTTTCTGCGTTGGGCTTCGGTATCTGTTGGGATAAGCCAAAACAGACAAATGACAAATGAAAAAAGTAGAGATAAATGCTTCATAGAGTTTTTAAAATTTTAATCCGGTATCCAAATATAAATACAAATAATGGTTTTGATTAGAGATTTTTTTATTCATATTGCGAAATTTGAATATTTAAGATGATTAATGTTATTGATTTTTCAATTTATTAAAAGAGTGCAATTATGAAATATAAGCTTTTGAGTTGTTTATATTTTGGATTTGTATGGATGAGTTTTAGTCAAACGGTATCTGTTTTTAATCAACAAACTGTAAGGTTTTAGAGGGTGTAAACTCTATTGAAGGGAGCTTTATCGGTTATAGCAAATGCTAAAAATTAAGGCAATGTTCAAAATAACCTCCATCATTTATATAGACACAACAGCTTAGAATTATCCGGTCCAGGTCGAAATCTTATACTCGCCTTAAACTTTAAGTTTTAGAAGCAGTCTAAGTTTAGAGAATGTATTAACCATTTAATTTTAATCCATACTTAATGCAAAGAAAACAACAGGCCTCCATATTAAGAACAACTCGAAAAATTCATCGTTGGTTAGGCGCCAGTCTGTTTATTTTGTTTTTGGTGATTTCGCTATCAGGTCTGTTTCTGGGGTGGAAAAAAAATAGTGGTGGCTATATTTTACCCAAAACCCATATAGGTACTTCAACAGACCTCAGTCAATGGATGGCAGTAGATACCTTGCAAACGATAGCCCAAAACACCCTGCTGGATTCAGTCGATTCTAAATTATCAACGCAGTTGTCCCGAATAGATGCTCGACCAAATAAAGGAATACTAAAGTTTGTTTTTAAAGATCATTTTTGGAGTATTCAACTCGATGGCGCAACAGGTGAAGTTTTGAATATTGGTCGAAGACGCTCAGACTGGATAGAAAACCTGCATGACGGTTCTATTTTAGATGATGTATTGGGAACTAAAGGCGTGATAAAACTCATTTATACTTCAATTATGGGAGTTGCACTACTCGGTTTTACAGTAACCGGGTTTTGGCTATGGTACGGCCCGAAACAGATGCGAAAATCAAGGAAATGATGGGTTATATCTAGACTGAGAGATTTATCTCAATTATGTATTAAGGTAATTATGAATTTAAATAACTAAAGTCATATATTCTTAGCTTAAATATTTCACATAAACCCTCCAAAATCAATAATTTTAATTAAATTGTTAAATTATAAATTACCATTGATGGTAAGTGTGATAAAACCCATTAGATAATTAATTAAAATATAAAAAATTATGACAGTAAACGGATACGCAGCTACAGAGCCAAAATCAAAATTAACCCCTTATTCCTACGAACTGGATGAGATTGGGCCGGAACAAGTAGACATTAAAGTGCATTACTGTGGCTTATGCCATTCAGACTTGAGTATCATTAATAATGATTGGGGCTTGTCTCAATATCCATTTGTCCCCGGACATGAAGTTATTGGAGAAGTGGTGGCTACGGGTAATGCAGTAAAAAATGTAACAATAGGCGATAAGGTCGGTTTAGGCTGGATGTCTGGCTCTTGTATGAGTTGCTCGCAGTGCATGGGAGGAGACCATCATTTATGTGCAGAGGCAGAGCCAACAATAATTGGAAGAAACGGAGGTTTTGCAGATAAAGTTCGCGGTCATTGGTCTTGGGCTATACCACTGCCTGAAGGTATAGATATGAGTAAAGCCGGTCCCTTGTTATGCGGTGGTATTACGGTGTTTAATCCTATCATTTTGGCTGATGTAAAACCTACTGATAAAGTTGGAGTAATCGGTATTGGCGGACTTGGTCATATGGCTCTAAAATTTTTAAAACACTGGGGGTGTGAAGTTGTGGCCTTTAGCTCTAGTCCCGATAAAAAAGAAGACATCTTAAAAATGGGAGCTACCAAAGTGGTCAATTCTAAATCTTCAGAAGAACTGGAAAGTATTGCCGGCCAATTAGATTTTATCTTGAACACAACAAATGTTTCCTTAGACTGGAACGCCTATCTCACGGCTTTAGCTCCAAAAGGGAATTTTCACAACGTTGGCGCTGTTCTGGAACCAATGCAAATCCCGGCATTTAGTTTAATTATGGGGGAGAAATCTGTTGGCGGAAGTCCGATTGGGAGTCCTGCACTGACGAAAACCATGCTTGATTTTTGTGTAAGACACGATATTTACCCTCAGGTTGAACAATTTCCAATGGACAAAATTAACGAAGCTATAGAGCATTTAGAAAGTGGTAAAGCCCGGTTCAGAGTAGTGTTGAAAAATTAAAGTAGCCTATCCAAAATAAAACCGGTTTACGACAGAGATTACTATAAACTTCCCTGTGGTGTAAACCGGTTTTATATGATTATAGAATACTATTGAGATATGACAATCTTTTTGGTGAGGGTTTGGTTTATACTCCTAAGCTTCATCAAATAAATTCCTGACCTTAAGTCTTCAATATTTAGGCTTATTTCAGGAGTTGAATTGTCATAAGAAGAGTTTCCTATTCTTTTGATTTGTCTTCCTGAAACATCGTAAAAGTTTATTTCCAGAATAGGTAAATTGGTATCAGCCTTTGAAATTTTTAAAAATA
>CAYMXD010000152.1:0-3393 GCA_964394095.1 uncultured Mesohalobacter sp.
GAGTAGCCTTGTAGCCTTGTAGCCAACATTAAATAACATAGCCATAAAATTAAAACTTTTTTTTAATTCAAGCTTATTTATTCTAAAAAAAAATATGAAAGCCAATTTTTTTTTGTTGTCTTTTGCTTACCTTAGACCAAAAACGTTATGACACCTATACTGAGTTCTAAGTTACCCCATATAGGGACCACGATTTTTACCCAAATGAGTCAATTGGCGCAGGCACATGACGCCATCAATTTGTCTCAGGGGTTTCCCAATTTTGAACCACATCCTCAACTTTTAGAATATGCAAGTCAGGCCTTAAACTCTTCCAAAAATCAATACGCGCCTTTAGGGGGGTTGCCAATCTTAAGGCAGAAAATTGCCGATAAAATAGATACCCTCTACAATCATCGTTACGATTGGGAAAGTGAAATTACCATTACAGCGGGAGCAACTCAGGCAGTGTTTACTGCGGTTTCTGCAATCATCAATCCAGGAGATGAGGTGATTGTGTTTAAACCGGCTTACGATTGCTATGAGCCGGCTGTTGAATTGTACGGCGGCATAATAAAACCTATTCAGTTAGAAGCCCCGGATTATAGTATTCCGTGGGAAAAAGTTAAGGACGTACTGTCTTCCAAGACAAAATTAATCATGATTAATACGCCACATAATCCCACGGGATACGTCTGGACAGCAGAAGATTTTAAAGCATTAAAAGACCTTATCCAAAAGACTTCTGCTTTTGTGTTGTGCGACGAAGTTTATGAACACATGGTCTTTGACGGCCGTAAACATATTAGTATTTGTGAAGATGAATTACTTGCAGAACGCAGTATTTTGACCTATTCTTTTGGTAAAACCTATCATGTTACCGGTTGGAAACTGGGCTATGCCCTGGCTCCAAAAGCCTTGATGACAGAATTTAGGAAAGTGCATCAGTATAATGTGTTTTGTGTAAACCATCCATTGCAGTATGCTTTGGCTGAAATCCTGGAAGCGCCACAACATTATTTAGAACTCTCAGACTTTTACCAGCAAAAACGAGATAAGTTTTTAGACTTAATCAAGCCTTCGCATTTTAAGTGTATACCAACTCAGGGATCCTATTTTCAATTGGCAGATTATTCTGAAATTTCGGATTTACCGGACTTCGACTTTTGTTTAGAATTGATTAAAACCCATAAGCTGGCAGCTATTCCGATTTCAGTTTTTAATCATGAAAATTTACAACAAGGACGAGTTCGTTTTTGTTTCGCTAAAACAGATGAAACCCTGGAACAGGCAGCTGAAATTATCAATAAGATATAATTGAATACAACTATTTTAAGTAAAGTGCCTTTTGCTTATAGTCAATCACTGCTCTGCCTTTTTTAAGAATATCGGCGCCGATGATGCCGTCCACCTCTTCTGCGTCGTGATCTTGAAGCGCTTGATTGACATGGCTTAAATCAAAAATCACCACATTTGCATGGTTTTTAGTCCATTCGCCGATTTTAAGAGTATTGTCTTCAGAGACATGGGTGAGCATATTGGTTGCTCCGGCTCCGGCGGCTTTTACGTCACTTTTCTGAGCAAATAGATTAAAAAGATTTAGTCGACTAAAATCCACACAGGTGCTTGATGCCCCAGTATCGAGGATAAAGCGTCCTTCTACACCATTAATTCTAGCCTTAACCGAAAAATGATCCGTTTCCGTATATTTCAGCTTTACCCTTTTATAGCCTTTTTTCAATAAGAATTCACGCAGTGATGCCATTCATTTTTTCAGCAAAGATACATTAGAAAGTCATTAATTAGACTTCAACATTAGTTTAGAATTCTTTTAACGTTCTAATTTTTACGAATTGAAGGCTTAGCAAAAGCAAAAAATTTATTCCCCCGGAAAATCTGCCTTACGTTTATTTAAAAAAGCCTGAGTCCCTTCTTGAAAGTCATCGGTGCCAAAAGCTTCTCCAAACGCATTTATTTCTACATCATAACCGTCTTCGTCAAAGATGAATCCGGCATTTACCGCTTCGATAGCAGATTTTATAGCCACCAAAGAATTTTGTCTTATTTTCTTAGCAATAGCTATTGTATGGGTTAAGAGTTCGTGCTGTTCAAACACATGGTTTACCAGGCCAAACTTTAAAGCATCATCAGCACCCACCATTTCAGCGGTCATGATCATTTCCATGGCTTTGCCTTTACCCACAAGCTGTGGTAGTCTTTGTGTGCCACCATAACCGGGGATAACACCCAAAGAAACTTCCGGTAATCCCATTTTAGCATTGGTAGAAGCAGTTCTAAAATGCGCCGCCATGGCCAATTCTAAGCCCCCACCCAAGGCAAAGCCATTGATGGCAGCGATGACAGGCTTACTGAAATTTTCGACATAATCGAATAATTTTTCTTGCCCACTGGCGGCTAAATCTTTTCCTTCATCGACACTGTAGTCTGCAAATTCTGAAATATCTGCCCCGGCCACAAAAGCTTTTTGCCCGTTTCCTGTGATGATGACGACTTTAACATTCCTGTTATTTTCCAGCTCAATAAGGCCTTCATGAAGTTCTTCAATGGTTTCACGATTCAAAGCATTTAGCTTTTTTGGACGATCAATCATTAAAACAGCAATGCTACTTTCAATGTCTATACTAATGTTCTTGTAACTCATTTTTTATTTATTTTAGGTAAACGTATTATAAATTCAGTAAAAGAATTAACTTCAGATTTCACTTTAATTTGTCCCTGATGGTTATCGATAATTTTTTTGACCATACTCAATCCAAGCCCCATGCCGCCGGTTTTTGTTGTAAACTGTGGTTCAAAAATACGATCGATAATCTCTTCCGAAACGCCTTTGCCATTATCTGCCATTTTTAAAATCAGATTTTCTTCATCGTCTCTTACATCAATTATAATCCTTGGTTGATTTACATTCTCTACCGCTTGCAAAGCATTCTTGATTAAATTGGTCACAACTCGTATCAATTGTGTTTTATCGATTTTCACGTAAATTTTATCTTCAGAGGGTTTAAAGATAATGTTTTCTCCTTTAAAAATATCAAGGGCTAATTTTAATACCTGATTAATTTCAATGACTTCATTTTTGTTGGCCGGCATTTTAGCAAAATCTGAAAACGCCGAAGCAATGGTACTTAAGGTGTCAATCTGTTCTACCATAGTTTGTGAAAATTCATTCACATCTGCCCGGTCTATTTTGCCTTTTTGAAACTGGTGTTGAAAACTCTGTACCGACAATCGCATAGGAGTTAGGGGGTTTTTAATTTCATGAGCCACCTGTCTGGCCATAAGTTGCCAGGCTTCCTCGCGTTCGGTTTGAGCCAGTTTTTGAGCACTTTCCTCAAGCTCATCAATCATATCATTGTAGGCATCAATCAAAGGCTTAAGCTCAGTTCCAGCTTT
>CAYMXD010000152.1:3422-5879 GCA_964394095.1 uncultured Mesohalobacter sp.
CCAGACTAGTTGACTTTATTTTTTGACTTATCTGACTTAAAGATTTAGTGATGTATTTAGATAAGAATAAAGCCAAGATAATAGCTATGATAAAAATGACCAGATTTACAGTCAACAGGAGGCTCAAAAAATCTTCTAGTTCATTTTTCATAAATTCATCATCTTCAACATAAGCTAAATTGAGAATACCAATGGGCTTAAAGTAGTTGTCTAACAAATAAGAATACGAGGATTTGTAATTTTGGCTGTTTTCTGTAAAGTTTTTGACGTAAGTTTTACTGGATGAGTTTCTCAAACTATCTAAAACTCCAGATTTAATTTTTGTTTCTATGCTATCTTTATAAAAACTGGCTTTGGAGGATTTAAGTAGCTTGCCCTTCAGGTCATAAATATTGATAGACGTATTATGAATATCTTCTATTTCGTAAATTTTGTCTTTAAAAATATCTGCTAAACGTTCCGTCTTAACAGGATAAGTTGTTGTCCTTTTAATGTATTCTATATGAGAGCTTATGGCATTTTCCTTTCGCTCTAATTTATCCTGATGCAGCTCTTCGGCTTCATTTTTGTAATGAAAAGAAGTGACAACAGCAATGAGACTTGCGGCGATTATCACCAAAGTAATCATGGATAAAAATATCCGAAGCTGTAAAGAATGCTTTAGTGAAAATTTCATCATTTGTTTATTCTTCGCCTTTTTTGAGACGGTAGTTTTTATAGGCTTTTATCCCGATCATAAGCAAGATGCCAAGACCTATTAACCCGAAGACACCAAAAACCCAGCCAATTGTGTTTTTTAGTACCGCTAAAAATACAACGCCAAACAATACGACTGTCGCTACTTCATTCCAAATCCTCATTTTTGAAGAGGACCAGCTTAACTGTTTAACTTTCATTTTTTGATAAAGCTGATGATTTTTGAGATGATAAAGCAGAAGTATTGCTATAAAGATAAGTTTAATTTGCATCCAGGTCACCAATAATAATGATGGATTGAGATAAAGCATCCAAAACCCAAAAATGAAAGTCAAGACCAAAGAAGGCCAGGTGATGATATACCATAAACGCTTTGTCATCAAAACCAACTGTGGACTGAGGATACTACGTTCTGTTTTCGATTTTTTCTGAGCTTCAATGTAGTAAATAAAGAGCCTGGGAATATAAAATAAACCCGCAAACCAGGTTACCACGAATATAATATGCAAAGCCTTGACGTAAAGATAAGTCATATGTTTAAATTTTCATTTCAGGTATTTCTCCTTCAATGATTAAATCGCCTTCAGTGGCATTTTTAATATCATCGACACTTACAGATGCTGCTCTTTCTAATAGTCTAAATTTACCCTCAATAATATCGAGTACAGCCATATTAGTGACTATTTTGGTGACGCATTTTACGCCTGTAATCGGTAAGGAGCAGGATTTGAGTAATTTAGATTTGCCAGCTTTGTTGGTGTGCATCATGGCTACAATGATGTTTTTAGCAGAGCCAACCAAATCCATAGCACCACCCATGCCTTTAACCATTTTGCCGGGAATCTTCCAATTGGCGATATCTCCATTTTGAGCGACTTCCATCGCACCTAAAATGGTTAAATCTACGTGTTGTCCGCGAATCATGCCAAAACTCATTGCCGAATCGAAAAAACTGGCACCGGGTAAAGCAGTAATGGTTTGTTTGCCGGCATTGATTAAATCGGCATCTTCTTCGCCTTCAAATGGAAATGGCCCCATACCGAGTATGCCATTTTCACTTTGAAATTCAACTTCTATGTCGTCCCTTACAAAGTTGGCTACAAGGGTAGGTATGCCAATCCCTAAATTGACGTAGTATCCATCTTTGACTTCTTTTGCTATGCGTTTTGCTATTCCGTTTTTGTCTAACATATTTTTTAATGTAATAATTTATTAATGTAACAATGTATCAATGACTGATAATAAAAGTTACTTGACTTTATTAGATTTAATACTAGAGCTAATTATTTTATAAATGATCAATCCTAATTCATGGATTTTTTGAGATAAGTTAAGTTCATCATTTGGATAGGATTTTGCCCTATTGCAAAGCGTTAACCAGTATTTTGTCTCCTCTAATTCTTTTGCCGCAATTTTCATTTTATGAATAAAGTCTGCCTTGCTTTCAGCATTTTGAGCTTCATGAACGTTAGCTCCAATACTAGTTCCTGATTTCAAAAGTTGATTAGAAATAACAAACTTTCGATGATTTTCGAGAATTTCACAATATTCGATTACGCACAATGCAAATTCTATAGATTTTTCTACAATCTGATTTTTCATATTATTACTATTTTAGCTTAATTAAATTCAAATTTATTTAAAACCATGTTTTGATTTGATTCTACAATTTCTAAAGCGCTACTGCTAAACGACCACAATGCAATATTGCTAAATTGTTACATTGAATTATTGTTACATTGAATTATTGTAACATTGAAT
>CAYMXD010000153.1:0-5858 GCA_964394095.1 uncultured Mesohalobacter sp.
TAGTAAATATGACCTAAAGCCACTTACGACCCCGAAGGGTGTCGAATAATTTTTTGGATTTAAGTTTACTTTTGAGTGGAAAAAATAGGGGTATTGGAATGAAATTGGTGTCATTTTGTAAACTTCGTAAAGCAAACATCTAAAATTTGGTTTTATTTTGGGGAAACTAAAGGATAAGCATATTAATTTTACTATCCCCTATAATTGAAGAGCTAACACATTAAACAACTTAGCCTTTGAAGAAAGTAGTGTCCTATAAGTGTCTATGTATTTAAGTTGTGATTCGATGTATTTGACTTCACGGGAATTCACTAAGAATACAGAACTTTCTCCAAAACTAAATTTACGTTCTTCTGCCTCTAGAAGCGTTTGATAATCCTCAGCTATATCTAATGTAGCAGCAACCTGTCTTCGGTAGGATAGAATTTCGTTTTCTACACTTGTAATTTTATTATCTAATTGTGTATTTGTAAACTCCAAATCGTATTCTGCCTGTTGTATGTAAGCTTTTGTCAGGTTTAAATTACCTCTTTCCTTTCGGAGAAATAAAGGAAGTTTAAATTGAACTCCAAACGTATATTCTCCAATATCATACCCATCAATATTACTTACATTTTCATTGATGAAATTATACTTTAAATCAAGTTGGGGTTTAAGCATTTCAGCATTTAGCCTTCGTTCTACCTCAAGTTTGTCAATTTTTAAATTTAGTGATCTCAATTTTGGGTGTTCATTGAGGTTGTAGTCTTGAAGTACAATTAAATTTGTTTGCAAAACATCATCAATATCAGATGAGGTTAATTCTTGTGGGTTGATATCGGGATTAAGTTCTACGGGTAAATTGTTATCAATCCATAGATAGTTTGAAAGCTCCAATCGCTTTTTAATCAGTTTAAGTTTGGATTTTTCTAAACTAAGGGCTCTGTTTTTTTGGATAATTCCCGCTTCTAGGGTGTCGATTCCTGGCAGATCTCCTGTTAAGGCTCTCCTTTTTATACCATTTAGTCTTATTTGTGCCTGTTCAACAGCATTATCAAATAATTCTACTTCTTTATAAGCGACAAACCAATCAAAGTAAGCTAAAGTGGCTTCATAGAGTACATTGTTCACTTCAAGTTGCCGTTCGGCTTCGTTGAGGTCTTGTACAATTTTTGCTTTTCGTAACCCGGCCATTCTTTTGTCTATAAACAATCCCTGACCTAAAGGAACAGATATCCCCGCTTTGTACAAACCATTTTCAGGAACATTATTTTGAGGATCCAGAAATTGTCCGGAATTACGTTCAAATCCTGCCATCAGTTCAATTCCAAACCAAGTTGGTACCTTAAAGCTAGAATTTAAAATGTTATAATAGTCTTTGTTATCAAATTCTTTATTGTTCCAGTCTACTTCAATTTTGGGGTCAAAAGCGCCTCTGGCCTTAAGCAAAATAGCTTGCGCTTCTGTAATTCTTAAATCTGACTGCTTAGCTACCGGGTGGTATTTTTTTACCCAACCAAGATATTCCTCGAGGGTAAGAACCCCAAGAT
Source organism: uncultured Mesohalobacter sp. (assembly GCA_964394095.1). Lineage (GTDB taxonomy): Bacteria > Bacteroidota > Bacteroidia > Flavobacteriales > Flavobacteriaceae > Psychroflexus. The sequence goes on from CAYMXD010000153.1 coordinate 1,530, forward strand.
CTGTTTGGCTTTGTGCTGAAACACTTAGAACCATAAATAAGCAAAGTAAAAGTATCCGCATTATTTTTTGGTATTTTGATCTTTTTTAGCGTTGTCATTAGAGTTTGAAGGTAAATAATAATCTGGTGGAAAACCATTAATTTGTCTCCATATTTCATACCAGATAGGCACATCTTTAAGCAGTGCAAATGTCTTAGCTCCAGACCCTGCTCTTATGACGTCCGGCCAGTCCTGCTCTCTTGCATCTGGTTTTATGAGGACTCTATATTTTCCGTTAGCGCTTATATTTCGTTCTACGGCTACAACTTTGCCTCCGTATGTTCCAAAACTCATGTTAGGCCAACCTGAGAAAAATATGGCCGGCCATCCGTCAAAAATTATTCTCACCTCTTCACCTGGATGCATAAGCGGTAAATCTATGGGTCTTATGAACGTTTCTACAGCAAGATCAATTTCTGTGGGCATAATACTAACAATTTCTGCACCTTCTTTAAAAGTTTCACCAATACCTTTCTGTATGGCTCTGTTTATAAAACCATCCTGAGGAGCTGTGATATACCTTATGCCTTGCCTAAGGGTATAATTAGACAGCTCATTTTCGAGTTTTGTTACCTTAGCTTCTGTATTATAAAACGCAGATAATGCAGATTGTCTATCACTCTGGGCTTTAGAAATTTTATTTTCGTACTCGGTTTCAAGAGTAGATAAGTCAATTTTGGCGTTAATCAGTTTGTTTCTGCTGGCCAGAAGCTTGTTTTGCTGGGAGATAAGCTTAGCTTGACTTTCCTGTAACTTCAACTCTTTATTTTCATATTCTACTCTAGACTTAAGGCCTTCAGCGTAAAGGGTGTCTACACGTTTAAATTGTCTGTTGGCAATGCTTAATTGGGTTTTAACCGCTTCTAGATCTATACTGTCGCTAATGACTTGTAGTCTAGCCTGCTGCAGTTTGTTTTGAACCTGCTCAAGCTTTAAGCTTCTTTCATTTTCTAAAGTTACTAATTGTCTAGCTAAAGCTTTAGCCTTTTCACTATAAGAATTTCTTGAAAAATTTTGTGAAGTTATTTGATTTTGCGTTCTATCTAAAAGTAAAGGGTCAAAATATTCACTCTTTATTTCAGAAATAAAAACAATGGTATCTCCTTTTTTTACCACATCTCCTTCATCTACGTACCAATTTTCTATTCTGCCGGGAATAGCAGATTGAATACTTTGCGGTCTTTGGCTAGGGTCTAAAGTAGTGACGTTTCCATTTCCTCTTACGTTCTGTGTCCAAGGTAAAAACATAAATACCAATAGCACAATGCCCAAGGCAAACATCACTTTATTGAAAGTGAGGTATCTGGTTTTATTCTTCACATCTTGTGTTGATTGAAACCTATCAAACTCCTCGCTATTAGTTAAATTATATTTAGAAATGTTGAGCATGATTTATTGTATTTTTCCATTTTTTAATTCGATAATTCTATCACAGTATTCTCTCCATATTTTGGTTTTGCTTGCTACAATTACTGTCCAGTCATGTTTTGGGTCAAAAATGTAATTGGTTATGTTTTTTATTTCGCCTTCATCAAATTCATCTAAAGGATCCTTTAAAATGAGTATTTTTGGTTGTATAACAAGTGCTCGGGCAATCACTAGTTTTCGAGACATGGTATAAGATAATTGTTTCCCGTCTGAAGAGATGTGAGAGTCTATACCCTGCGGTAAGTTCTTAATAAATTTATCTATTCCTAAAAACTGACAGACTTCTCTGATTTTTTCTTCAGAAATATTTGGATTATTGAACGTGATATTTTCTTTTAATGTGCCATCAAAGGGTGAATTATTAGGAAATACAAAACCTATAAAGGACATATAGTGTTCGTTATTAATATTTTGAAGGTTGAGCTCGTTTATAAGTATTTGACCAGATGAGCGCGTGACCAAACCGGCAATTACCTTTAAAAGGGTTGTCTTTCCAGATCCACTAGAGCCTGATAGTAAAACACGTTCTCTTGGCTTTATGCTAAGATTTATTTCATCTAGTATTTTTTTACCCGAATTCCTGTATTCAACACTCAATTTTAATAATTCAACTGTAAACTCGTCACCTTCTGTAAATGGTTTGTTGTCTGAATCTTCATCCAAGGGAAAATCGGTGACTTGGCCTATTTTCTCAGTAGATGTTAGTATATCGTAAACATTTTCCAGTCCTAAAATTAATTTTTCAACCGAATTTATCATGAGCAGTATCACAATTTCTGCCGCAACAAATTGACCGATATTCATTTGCTGATTGATTACTAATAAACCTCCTATAATCAATAATGCTGCCGTGACCAGTGTTTTAAAACCTATCATCTTAAAGAATTGAAGTCTTAAAATAGAGAAGTGATTTTCTCTGGCGTCTAAATATTTAAGTACCAAATCATCATTCTTTTTAGTAGACAGTTTATGGCTATCTTTTACCTTGAAGCTTTCAAAATTTCGTGCGACTTCTTCAATCCAATGTGCAGTTTTATATTTCATTTTAGATTCTATTAAACTGGTTTCAATACCTTTAGGTACACTAAATTGAAATACAACATACAATAATATTACCAGGAAGATGCCAAAGAAGATAAAAAATGGATGGTAAAAAGAGAGTAGAATTAAGCCAAAGATAATTTGTAGTAGAGCCGCCGAGAAATCTATAAGTGCTTTCGGTAGTCCCTTTTGAATGACCATGGTATCAAAAAAACGGTTAGCCAACTCTGGAGGATAATGACCATCTAAAGCTTGAGACTGTATCCTTGGGAACCTGTAAATTAACTCAAAAGAAGAGCGCGTGTAGATTCTCTGCTGTAAATCTTCCGCAATTCTCAACTGCATGTACCTGATGATGCCCTGAAAAATTACGCCCAAGAGAACAAGACTTATCAAAATAATGATGGAAGCATTAAACTGTCCTCCTACCACTAGATTAATAACCGCCTGCACACCAAGGGGTAAAGACAGGCCAACTAGGCCTGCAAAAGCTGCATAAAGCAAAATTTTATAGATATCTTTTTGCTCTACTTTCATTAAGTTAAGTAATCTTTCCCAAGGCGTCATAATAGTGGTTATTTAATTTGTAAAACGTTTCTAGTGATATCTTTGAAAAAATCATAGATATGTTGGTCATTTTTGTTATCTGTAAGACTTTTGAAATGCTCTTGAATAAAATACTGCTGTAAAGTCCCTTCAACAATCTGACTAGCTAATGATTTTGGGTAAGCGTATTCTTTATCTACATCTTTTATTATGTCTACAAGCCTTAAGACTAAACGTTTATATATACTGAAATTGCCATCATCATTATCACTATCTACATGTTTTTGATGATAAGATTTTGTGAATTCTGCTATAATAATGTTTCGCAGTTTCAACTGATTTACATTTGAATAAAAATTTATGTTTTTAGGAGTTAAAGTAAGAACTTCAATGGCTTTATTGAGTTTTTTTGCTGGATTTTCAATAGAATTAGTTTCTACAACAAGTCTGTATTCTAATATACCCCAGTACATAGCAGATAAATACTGAAGCAATTTGTACTTGTTCTCAAAATACCTGTATATAGAACTTTCATTGGATTTGATAGCTTTTCCAAGTTTTTTGAAATTAAAATCTTCTATTCCTAATTCACTTATAAGTTCTATACTCTTTGAAATTATACTTTGTCCCAAAGCCGAACTTTCAGGGTCTTTAATATAAAGACAGGAGCTAATGTTGATTTTTATTGATGAAAGTAAACTTTCCATGTTATTAAATTCTATTTGCAAAACTAATAGTATTACTTTCACAATGTGTTAATGATACTATAAATTTAAATTTATGTAGTTGATGCATGATATAAATATTACATATATACGAACCCATAAACATTCTATTCTTTAAGAAATGATAGCATTGCATTTTTAGAAATTAGACATAAGATACTTTCAAACCACTTTAGGGTCATAAATTGTAGGCGAATCTATTTTCTATAAATTTTGGCGAGTTCCTAGTCACTCAATTGTTCCAAAAAATAGACGATTTGGGCGCCCTAGTGAGGTTCCTAATCAGATAAGGTTGAATCACTCAGTCTAAGTGCTTCGATACAATTTGGCTCAGTAAGACGAAAATTAGCAATCGCTAACTCACTCATCCATTCAGATTCAACAAGTCGAAATGAATAAAATAGAAATTGGGCTACAGGGCATTTCTTTTTAGGTTTAAAGTTTATTAAGATAATGACTTAGGCACTTATTTAATACAAGAAATAATAATTATGAAATATGCTTATCCGCATGATTCCCCAATTTCAACTTCAACTTATAATCTCATAGA
>CAYMXD010000154.1:0-5824 GCA_964394095.1 uncultured Mesohalobacter sp.
ATAACTTGATATTACTGAGTAGATACAATTGTCATATTGAAGACTAAGAATTAAATTAGCTTCAAATCAACAATTGTTTTTTCCAACTTTAATGTATTACTACTTGGTTTTCAAAATCCTAAACAAGTTAAAAATGCCCATTAAAAAGCAAAGCAGTAAAACCAGTATTGCATATCTTACATTCCCGGTTAAGTCTGCTATGATTGCGTATATACTCATTCCTATTACAATGCCTATTTTCTCAGTCACATCATAAAAGCTAAAAAATGAAGTAGTATCTTTCTCGTGCTCCGGAATATATTTTGAAAATGTAGAACGCGATAAACTTTGAATAGCTCCCATAACTAAGCCGACAAAAAAAGCAGCGATATAAAATTCAATTGGAGTTGAAATAAAATAGGCATAAACACAAATACCCACCCAGACAAGGTTAATCCATATCAGCACTTTTTCATTACTATGATAACGACTTAATCTTGCCGCTATGGTTGCGCCGGCAATAGCTACGAGTTGAATAAGTAAAATACTGGTAATTAGGCCTGTGGTTGCACCACCTTCCTCCCATTGAATTTCCTTAACTCCAAAATAAGTTGCAATTAACATGATGGTTTGTACCGCTATGCTGTAGAGAAAAAAGGCAGAAAGGAAGTATTTAAATTTTTTTGACTCCAGTATTTTAGAATATACCGTCCTGAGTTCTTTATAACCTCCCATCAAAACTTTTTGGAGTGGCTTTGGTTCGTCGTTTTTAACTTTAGGCAGATAATAAAAGCTATACTGGCTAAAGCCAATCCACCATATGCCTGTTAAAACAAAGGATAAACGTGTAGGAAAACTTTCGCTTTCAAAACCAAAATATTCGTAATTGAGTATCATTCCCAGGCATAGCAAAAGTAATATTACACTGCCAATATATCCCAGAGAAAAGCCTTTGGCACTTAATTTATCCTGTTGATTTTTAAAGGCAATATCCGGCAGATATGAATTATAAAATACTAAACTTCCCCAAAACCCTATTAAACCTAAAAAATAAAAGGTGAGTCCTAAAACTAAATGTTCTAAATCGAACCAAAATAATCCAATACAAGACAAGGCTCCTAGGTAACAGAAGAATTGCATAAAACGTTTTTTGTTGCCCAAATTATCTGCAATACCACTTAAAATAGGACTCATTATGACTACAAAAAGAAAAGCCAGTGCTGTTGTATAACTGATTAAAGCGTCATTATTAATAGAATATCCTAGAAAATCGACTTTATCGTTAAGGAACTTTCCGTTTTCATCTTTTACTATGGTGAGGGCACCATAATAAATAGGAAAGATAGCCGAGGAAATCACCAAGCTGTAAACCGAATTAGCCCAATCGTAGAACGCCCAAGCATGAAGTAATTTCGGATGTCCTTTTTCTAAAATTGACTTCATCCCTTGTTAATTATTTTATCAAATGTATTTAATTAAATGTCGTCACTCCAAATTTCTTAGCGGTTTCTTTAGCTTCCGGAGCCCAAGCTTTTAAATTGTTAATCCTGGTATCATTAGAAGGGTGTGTACTTAAAAACTCCGGTGGCTGCTCACCACTACTGGCGGCACCCATGCGTTCCCAAAGTTTGTAAGCATCTGTTGGGTCATAACCTGCAATAGCCATTAAAGTAAGGCCTATTATATCTGCTTCAGTTTCGTGCTTTCTGCTAAAGGGTAACATGCCAAGAACCTGAGAGCCGGCCCCATAAGCCATCATAAAGCCTTGTTGAACTTCATTATTTTCTTGACTTAAGGCCACAGAACCTGCAACGGCACCAGCCTGTTGAAGAATTCCTGCACTCATTCGTTGTTGACCATGGTTTGCTAAAGCATGTGCGACTTCATGTCCCATAATCGTTGCAATACCTCTTTCATTTTCAGCTACAGGCAATATGCCGGTGTAGAAAGCAACTTTACCGCCAGGCATAGCCCATGCATTAACAACATCTTGTTTTATTAGGCTAAATTCCCATTCATAGTTTTTCGTGTAAGCCTGATAACCATTGGCATCTAACCATCGCTCTGCTGCAACTTTAATTTTATTGCCTACCCTTTTAATCATTTCTGCATCTTCAGTATCTTTTTCTAGTTGACTTTCACTCAACACCTGATTGTATTGTTGAAATGACATAGGGATTAACTTGTCATTAGAAACCAAGGCCATGGTTTTTTTTTCTGTAAATGGATTGGTATTACAGTTCACCAGCATCAATATCATGAATAGACTAAGTGTAACGGATTTGAATTTCATTGCAGTAAATTTTTAAATCAAAAATACTCTTTTTTTAAATAATGAGAGTATAATTTTAGCAAATATAAATTGAAGTGAAAATCTAAATATTTTAATTATTAACATTAAAATGACATGGCGGGTTATAATATATTGTATATTTGTACTTTATTAATTAATTATTTTATATTTTATGGAAGGTACAGTTAAATTTTTTAATGAGTCAAAAGGATATGGATTCATTACAAACGACGAAACCGGAAAGGACATATTTGTCCACGTTACAGGTCTTAATGTTGATAACCTAGAAGAAGGCGATCAAGTTGAGTACACTGAAGAAGAAGGCAGAAAAGGCATGAACGCTACAAATGTTCGTGTTATCTAAATAATTCAAATTATTTTAATGTTTTTCTCAAAACGCTGTCCAAAAGGGCAGCGTTTTTTTTATGTCTAAAAAACAGCTTCTTAATGAGCCAAGCAGAAACTTTATGGACACCAAACTTAAAAATCGAGTTAGTCTCATAAAACCTATTGTTGTAAATGGTTAAAACCATTAAGACGAGATGCAATCTTTATTTTTTAGCCCACGGTTTAAACCGTGGGCTAAAAATGACATGACAAAAAACTAAGCATTTTAAGGGTATAATTTGATCATCTATCGGTCTAAGCCAATATAGAATATTGAGGATATATTTTACAATCCCCCAACTTTTTTTCTTGTCCCTTCTTAATGACCGGGATATTTTATAATTTTCAAACCCATAAAGTCCTATTATGCAGCCCATGGCTCAGAATCTTTGTGTATTGCTGAATAATTACTTTAAGTTCAATTCAAAATTTTCTGCAGAACAATACCTCAAGCTCATCTCTTTACTTACTTGGAAATTCAGAATTCAGTCAACGAATGGCTTTTTTCTTAAACCAAAGCCTAACTAATATTATGAAGCAATAAATTATGATATTTATAACTAAACATAAAATAGTTTTATACGTGTTTGGCTTTATATTTGAAAAGGTTATACAAACTTAAAACACAAACACCATGAAAAACGTAATTTATGTATTATCAATTGCTCTACTAACGATGAGTTGTGCAGTTGTAAGGCCGGGAGAAGCTGCCATGAAACAAAGATTTGGCGATTTAGAAGATAAAGTTACTACTGAGGGAACCGTATGGTTTAATCCTTTTACCACAAAAGTGGTTAAAGAATCTATACAAACCAATAACTTAGAATTACTGCTCAGTTTACCGAGTAAGGAGGGATTAAGTGTAGCCTCGGAAATCTCTATTTTATATCATTTAGAAAAAGATGAAGTGCCTGGTATCTTAAAAGACATAGGACCTAATTATCCTTCGCTGATAACCAATGTTTTCCGATCTGCTGCAGCTGATGTCTGTTCTCAATTTTTTGCTAAAGACATGCACTCCGGGCGACGGGCAGATATTGAAGAAGAAATAAAAGTAAGAATGGATGGTAATTTAAGAGAAGATGGTATCATCATTGAAGCGGTATTATTAAAAAGTATTCAATTACCAGCCGGCCTTTCGAGATCTATCGAGCAAAAGCTTCAAGCCGAGCAAGATGCCATGCGTATGGAGTTTGTACTGCAAACAGAGCGTCTCGAGGCTCAACGTAAAATTATTGAAGCAGAAGGCACCAGAGATTCACAAAAAATTTTAGCGGAAGGTTTAACCCCAGCCATCATCAAAATTAGAAGTATAGATGCCTTTAGAGAATTGGCCCGATCTAATAACAGTAAGGTGATTATCACAGATGGGAAAACACCTTACTTAATTTCCGGAGAGGAAAGCATGTCGCAACAGTAGATAAAGTGAAAGATTTCCTTACTGAAAAAGCAAAATCCATTTTTGGGTTTTGCTTTTTTTATATCCTAAAAACTTTTTCTTTTATCTTTCAATCTCTTACTCTTCAACGTAAAACGGAATATTGGCATGAGCCGTATGTTTATACCCATCTTCCACGTATATAAATAACCTGTAGGCACCAGATTCTGAAGGCGCTTTAAAAGTGGTCGCATTACTCTGCGTTGTGAACACCACATCAATGGTTTCGGGGACTTCTTCTCTATCGCCACCGGATTTCTGAGATTGGCTTTCTCTCATAATTTCCCACTTATAAGTTAATTCATCTCCATCAGGATCTTTAACATCGACTTTAGCCTTATAAGTCTTATTTTTCTTTAGTTTAATGTTATCAATTGCACGTTTACCTTGTAAAGTAAAATCAATTAGTCGTGGCGTTCTATTCTCAGGCCAATCGCCTTTCCAAATGTAATGCATTACATCAATAGATTCTGTTTCATTACCGTTCGGCATAAACATACCAAACCAAGTAGGCGTGCGTTCTTGCTTTTGACCCCAAAGAAAAACATGAGAACCCATAACCTGCTCGTGTGGTTTGATAGACTTTTCATATCGGCTTTTGTACAAATCGGCCTTGACGCTACTGTTGTTTTCTAAGGGCGCTCCCCAGCTGGTTTTTGGCACTTCCCAATACCCGGTAGCACCCCATTCTGTAACCAGTAAACCCTCTTTATAGTTAGATTTTTCAATAAGTTCCGGAAGGATGTCTATGGCGGCATAGAGTTGAACACTCAAGAAATCTAAATCCGGGGCTCTTTTATCGATGAAATCAACATACTTTTTATCAAAACCCGCTAAAGGTGTCGTCGTTAAATGGTTTGGATCTACCTCATGAATCATTTTAGAAATATCATTAACGGCATCCCAGACTTTAGGATTTGTAGAGGAGAGATTGAGTTCATTACCAATACACCAAATCATGAGTGCCGGATGATTCTTTAGTTTTTCAACATCTTTACGGATTCTATTCAGCTGCTGTTTTATTGCTTTTTCGTCGTTGTAATCGAAACCCTGGCGTTCCAGTCCCACCCAAATCCCCATCATGACTTTTAAATCTAACTCTTGTGCCTTGTCCAAGACTTCCTTAGCATTATCGGTACTCCAGGTTCTAAAAGAATTTGCCCCATGACTGGCTAGAGATTCTAAATTATCTATACCAGCTCCAGCACCATCTACATAAAAGGGCTTTCCATTTAAAAAAATACGATAACCTTCATCGGTAAGCCTAATTTCAGATTTAGTCACTTGAGATTCTTTTGTCATTTTTGGATTGCAACTTAAGCTATTTATGAAGATAAATAAAAACACAAAAGGTATAATTGAATTTGAGGTCGATAAATATGCTGCCATGTTTGTTTTAATTGAAAGCTCAAATATAATAGTTTATTTACAATTGAAGTTTCTGAGTTTTCCGTTTATAAAACTATATGCTCTTTAAATTCTGAAATTTATTTTTATATTATTATAAATCAACACCTTAATGTCAGGTCGAGCCTGTCTGCCGGCGAGGCAGTCTACTAATGTCGTTTTACTATATGTACTACATCTACATGTACTTATGTCAAATCGAGTGATTATTTATTTTGACCTCCAAAAGGGCGAAATAAATAATTGTATCGAGATTCATCACTAAGGTCTCGATACGATTTCTCGTGCCTCGAAATCACTCGACCTGACGGTGAAATATT
>CAYMXD010000155.1:0-5776 GCA_964394095.1 uncultured Mesohalobacter sp.
CCAAGTCGTAAGTTTAAAAGAGCATAACATTACCCTGGAAAAGGATTTTGTCGGACAAGTTTATGGCTATAATGATATTCCTATCAGAACACGTGTAGCCGGGTTTTTAGAGCAAATTGCTTTTCAGGAAGGAAGCTATGTAAAAAAAGGTGACTTATTATACGTAGTAGATCCCGATCAACTTTTAGAATCTGTAAATGCTGCAAAAAGTGATTTGGCACGAAGCAAAGTCAATAAAGAACGTGCTGTAAGCGATTTAAACAGAATCGAACCATTAGCTAAAATCAATGCTGTGAGTCAAAAAGACTTAGATGCTGCTCTCGCTGCCAAAAAAAGTTCTGAATCTGTTGTAGAGGCCGCTGAAGCTAAATTGCGATTGGCGCAAATAAGATTAAACTACGCCAGCATAAAATATCCTGTAGAGGGTATCATTGGAAAATCATTGGCGGGTGAAGGAGAATTTGTTGGTAGAGCTCCAAACCCGGTAATTTTAAATACGGTATCTACCATAGATTCTTTACGAGTTGAATTTTTTGTGACTGAAAATGATTATTTATCCTGGAGTAACCGCGATAAATCAGACGATGCAAAAACCATTGATATACCTTTGAAGTTAATTCTATCTGATGGGAGCTTATTTAAGTATAAAGGAAAAATAAATTTTATCAATAGAGAAGTTAATGCCGTTACAGGGGCTATTTTAGTTCAATCTATCTTTCCTAATCCTGATGGTTTGGTGCGACCCGGACAATTTGCGCGTGTTAGAGCTTCTGTAAAATCCATAACAAATGCTTTGCTTGTGCCTCAGCGCTGTGTAAGTGAAATTCAAGGTAATTATTTTGTGATGCGTGTAAAAGATAATGGTGAAGTTGAACAAGTTGGAATAAAACTTGGGCAGGCCTACAAGGATTATTTTGTCGTTGGTGAAGGTTTAACGCCAAACGACAGGGTAGTTTATGAAGGCTTACAACGTGCCAAAAGCGGGAGTGTTGTAGATGCTGAGGTCATAGAATTCAAATCGCAATACAAAGCGGATTAATTATGGAAGAGAATCAAAAAGATATATTTTTTGTAAGACGCCCTATTGTAGCCATTGTCATCGCCATATTCATGCTTATTGTTGGCGGTGCTTCTGTTTTAGGAATAGCCGTTGAACAATACCCAGATATTACGCCTCCAATAGTTCGTGTAAGTACTTTCTTTACAGGAGCTAACTCTACAACCGTTGAAAACTCAGTTGCCGCCCCACTAGAACAGCAAATCAACGGGGTAGAAAATATGCTCTACATGAAATCTACCAACGCTAATGATGGTAGCATGAGCCTTGAAATAACTTTCGACCTCGGTACAGATCCAGACATGAACACGGTGTTTACTCAAAACAGTGTAGCCACAGCTACGCCTAAACTTCCTGAAGCCGTCAAGCGAATTGGGGTAACCACAAAAAAATCAATGAGTAGTATCTTGATGTTGCTTTCGGTAACTTCTCCCAATGGCACCTACGATAAAGACTTTTTGGGTAATTATTCCATCATCAATATCCAAGATGAATTAGCCCGTATTAAAGGTGTAGGAAGAGTTCAGGTTTTAGGCTCAAGTAATTATTCAATGCGTATATGGGTAAAACCAGACAGGTTAGCGAAATTAGGTGTATCTATACCTGAAATCATGAATGCCATTCGTCAGCAAAATGTAGTTTCTCCAGGTGGTCAAATTGGAGCTGAGCCGGCACCGCAAGGAACAGAATTCACATATACGGTAAGATTGCCGGAACAACTTGTAGATGAAAGCGAATTTGAAGATATAGTAATTCGTACCTTACCTGATGGAAGCCAATTACGATTAAAGGATATTGCTGAAATTAATTTAGGCACAGAAAACTATAACGCCTTATCACGAACTAACGGTAAAGATGCAGCGGCCATAGCTATTTTTCAATCCCCGGGAACAAACGCTGTGGAATTGGCAGAAAAAGTGACTTCAACCATGGATAACATGGCTGAAAATTTTCCAGAAGATATTGCTTACAAAGTGTCTTTAGACTCTACTGAACCTATTATGGCCGGTATCCATGAAATTATAGAAACCCTTATTATTGCTTTAGTTTTAGTTATTTTTGTTGTGTTCCTGTTTATACAAGATTGGCGTGCCACATTAATTCCTACTTTAGCTATTCCGGTATCATTGGTCGCTACATTTATGTTTTTCCCAATGCTCGATTTTACGGTCAATTCTTTATCTCTCTTAGGCCTTGTACTTGCTATAGGTATTGTGGTAGATGATGCTATTGTTGTGGTAGAAGCCGTACAAGTTAATATTGAAAAAGGCATGAACCCAAAAGCTGCTACAACTGCAGCCATGAAAGAAGTTACAGGCCCAATTATAGCAACCACATTAGTCATGATAGCTGTGTTTGTGCCCGTTGCCGCTATGGCTGGTATTACAGGGAGTCTGTATCAGCAATTTGCGATTACCATTGCTGTATCTGTTGTGTTTTCATCGATTAATGCTTTGACTTTAAGTCCGGCTCTATGCGCCTTATTAATGAAAAAACCTACCGAGTCTAAAGGCGCTTTAGCTCGTTTCTTCAAGAAGTTCAATACCATGTTTGATCGAGGCACCCAGAAATATGGAAAAGCAACTGCTGCCATATCAGGCAAAATGAAACGCGGTGTAGTCTATCTTATCATTACAGTCATTGCTGCGGGTATTTTTGGCGCTATGGTACCTGGCGGATTTTTACCCGAAGAAGACCAAGGCTACTTTTTTGTTAATGTTCAATTGCCTAACGCGGCATCTCTTCAAAGAACAGATGTTGTGGTTAAAGATATTGAAGATTTACTCATGCAGGAAGAAGATATAGAATATGTGACGGCGGTTACAGGATATAGCTTATTATCCGGCGCCATGATACCAAACAACGCCTTTGTTTTTGTAAAATTAGCCAATTGGGATGAACGTGAGCGAACAGCAAATGAAGCCATTTCACAAACTAATGCCTTATTGCGTAATAATATTATTGAAGCTCAAGCCGTGGCATTTGGGCCACCAGCAATTCCTGGTCTTGGAAATGGTTCAGGGTTTAGTATTATGATTCAGGATAAAGGCGGCCAAACCCCGGCATATTTAGCTGAACAAACTTATAAATTTATTGCCGAAGCCCAAAAACGCCCAGAAGTGGCTTCTGCATTTACAACTTTTCAAGCCAGTGTACCACAACGACGAATGATTCTTAATAAAGACAAGATTTTAAAATCAGACGTGGCTTTAGGTGATGTTTACAACACCTTTGCCGCTTTTCTTGGGGGGGCTTATGTCAACGATTTTACAAAATATGGCCGTTTATACAAAGCTTATGTTCAAGCCGAACCCGAATATCGACAAAGTGAAAAAGGACTTGATTTGTTTTTTGTTCAAAATAAAGATGGGGTCTCCGTACCTCTCTCCACGTTTGTTGATGTGGTGCCGGATTCAGGACCGGATTATACCACCAGATTCAATTTATATCGTGCAGCAGAAGTTACCGGACAACCGGCTTCTGGCTATAGCTCTGCAGAAACCCTCAATGCTTTAGAGGAAGTGGCGACCGAAGTTTTGCCTTCTGATATGACTTACAGTTGGAATGCCATGAGTTATCAGGAGAAAAAATCTTCCGGTCAACTTTCAGTAGTGTTTGCATTCTCCTTGTTTTTTGTGTTCCTGATTTTGGCTGCGCAATATGAAAGTTGGAGCATGCCATTGGCTATTTTATTGGGAACACCTTTTGCGTTGATGGGTGCTTTTGGATTTTTATATATAGCCAGGCTATTCAGCGAGAGTTACCTCACCAATATCTTTGCTCAAATTTCACTTGTCATGTTAATAGCCATGGCGGCAAAAAATGCGATTTTGATTGTAGAATTTGCCAAGATTAAATTTGATGAAGGCCTCAGTTTATTTGATGCGGCTGTAGAAGCCGCTAAACTAAGGTTTAGACCTATTCTAATGACAACATTCGCCTTTCTTTTAGGTGTTCTACCACTTTTACTCGCTAGCGGGGCAGGAGCGGAGGCCAGAAAAGTCATGGGTGTGGCCCTACTTGGTGGCATGGGTGTAGCTACTGCTATTGGTGTATTGATGTATCCTATGTTGTTTGTGCTGATTGGAAAATTGGCAGGTTACGAAAAAAACCGAAGCCTTGAACCTAAAAACGATAGCCATGAAAAATAGATTGATATTAGTCGTTTTAGTCTTATCGGTTTTAATAGGTTGCAAAGCTGGAAAAAACTATAAAGGTGCAGACATTGAAGTGCCAGATCGTTTTTATTTTGACGAAACAACCGAAGTTCCCGCCGATACACTGATCAATACATTTGATTTATCTCAAGACAGCATTTCGGGTTTAGATTTCTTTAGTCTTTTTAAAGACCCGGTTTTAGACAGTTTAATACAGAAATCAATTGAATATAACCAGGACTTAAATATAGCAGCCGAAACTGTTGTTCAGGCACAAGATGGTATCGTTGTTCAGCGTTCTGCAATGCTTCCCAGTTTTGGGGTAGAAGGTCGGGCGACAAGAGGCAATTTCCAAGGCGTTCAGCTTCCAAGCACGCAAAACACATTTTCTGCTGTAGCATTTGCTAATTGGGAAATTGATTTTTGGGGAAAGTTTCGACGTCTCAATGAAGCTGCCAGAGCCAGACTGATGCAAAGTGAAGAAGCCTTCCGGGCGACAAAACTCAGCTTAGTGACGTCGGTAGCTACGAATTACTTTTTGCTATTAGATTATAAAAAAAGACTTGAAATTTCTGAACGCAACCTGTCACTCAGAGATAGCGTGCTCAACATTATTGAACAACGCTTTGAAAAAGGTATTGTTGCTGAAATTGATGTGAATCAAGCGCAAATTAAGCGTGCTGTGGCAGCCGAATCTGTTCCGGTATGGAAAAGACTCATCGCTCAAACCGAACATCGATTAAGTTTATTGGCCGGCACAAACCCCGGGAGAATAGTTACCGAAAGCAAACTTCTGGAAATAGATACGACTTTCAGTATTCCTGCTGGTTTGCCAAGTGATTTATTGTTAAGACGACCGGATGTGATGGCAGCCGAACAAAACCTGATAGCTCAAAATGCGATAACGGGTTCAGCCAAAGCGAATCTATTTCCAAATATCAGTTTAACCGGATTGGTCGGTGGGGTTTCCAACGAATTGTCAATGCTTACAGACGGGCCTTTGGCTTGGAATGTCGGCGGTTCTATTTTAGGCCCTTTATTCAATTTTGGCCAGCTTAGGCGTCAGTTAAGTATTGAAGAGAGCAAAACCAGACAGGCTTTATTAGGGTATGAACGAACCGTTTTAGACGCCTTTCGTTCTGTTGAAGATGCTTTAGTAGAAATTTCAACCCTTAAAGAACAACTGAAAGCCCGTCAAGACCGATTGGAGGCCTCACTCCAAGCACAGTACTTATCCGGTGAACGTTATGACAAGGGTGTAACCAGCTATCTTGAATTTTTGGAATCTCAACGTCAGGCGTTCGAGTCTGAACTTAACTATGTGGAGACCAGACAGCAACTTCTTAATGCCTACGTCAATCTCTATCGGGTTTTAGGAGGGGATTGGTAAGCTGAATGGTTTTAGAACTATTGATTCAATTTATGCACAACAAATCATTATTTAAGCCGATTAAGGCATCAGATGGTTTTATACAGACGATAGATTTCAGTATTTAAAACCCTGAAAATAGTTTTTTTTCTTTGGGTTAACTCATACTAAAAAGCATAATTTTGGTTTGAT
>CAYMXD010000156.1:0-5720 GCA_964394095.1 uncultured Mesohalobacter sp.
AATGATTTTTTAAGCCTGGGTAAACTACTTTATAACCTGCATCCTGAAATTTTTCAGCCAAATATTGCGCATTTTCACTGTGTTTTTGCATTCGTATGGGTAAAGTTCTTAGATTTTTTAGGATTGAAGCCGCTCTTAAACTGTCGAGAGTTTGTCCCAATAGCATGGCTAAACCGGAGTTCTCATCTTTTAGACTCTCTATAAATTCAGTTGAAGCACAAACCACGCCTCCAACAGCATCAGAACTTCCGTTGATGAATTTGGTTAAACTGTGAACTACAATATCTGCACCGTGTTTTGCCGGTTGAAGCATCAAAGGTGAAAAGGTATTATCGACTACAAATTTAAGCTCATGCGTTTTTGATAATATAGAAATTGATTTGAAATCGACGACTTCCAATAAAGGATTGCTGATAGATTCGCAGTACAACATGACTGTTGTTTCGGATATGGCATCTTTCACCAAGTCGAAATTTGTAAAATCTACAAAAGTCGTTTTTATCCCAAATTTCGGTAACACATTTTTGAGGAAGGCATAAGTACCACCATAAATTGTTCGACTGGCCACGATATGGTCTCCCTGTTTACAGATTTGAAGTATTGTAGAGCTTATGGCTCCAATACCTGAAGCAAAAACAGTAGCAGCTTCAGTATTTTCCATTTTGGCTAAAGCAGAACTTAAGTATTGGTTACTCGGCGAACTGTGTCGGGAGTACAAATAACAGCCGTTGGCTTTACCCTCAAATGTATCTTGCATACTTTGAGCGGTCATAAAGGTATAAGTCGAACTGTCTGAAATTGATGGATTTACGCCACCAAATTCACCAAAGTTTTGTAAATCTTGAATTTCTTGTGCTGGATGTTTACTCATGATGACTATTATTTTCTATCAAAAGTAAATAAGAATGTAAATAATTACAATACTTCGCAAAATATTTAGAATAATAAACTAATATTATTTTTATATTGGAAATATTATCTATTTTTAGAGCTAAAATACTACTATTGATTATAAATTATCATGATTAAAATAGATGACAAAGACAAACAGATTTTAAAGCTTTTACAGGAAAATTCCAATCAAACCACAAAACAGATTGCTGCCAAGATTAAACTGTCTCAAACTGCTGTTTACGAAAGAATTAAACGACTGGAAAGAGAACAAATCATCACAGATTATGTAGCCTTATTGGATTTAGATAAAGTAGACAAAGCCTTTACAGCGTTTTGTATGGTAAAGCTGATAAACCATACCAAGAAAAGTCTGGAGCATTTTGAAAAAGACATTTTAACCTTAAGTGAAATTACAGAATGCTATCACATTAGCGGAGAGTACGATTATATATTAAAAATTAATGTGAAAGATATAAAAGCTTACCGAAAATTTATGGTCGATAAATTAACTTCTATTCCCTATATTGGTAGTACACAAAGTGCCTTCAATATAAATACAGTCAAGAGCAGTACGGCTATTTCTTTGGGATAATTTTAAAGGTATTTTGTTTCAAAACTTTTATATTTGAGGAAAAACATCATGGGATTTCAGACGATTAATCCTTATACAAACTCAGTACTTGACAATTATCCAACCCTGTCGGATAAGGATTTAAATAAAATTATCCATAAAGCCCATAAGACTTTCCTTAAATTCAGACATCAAAAACCCTCATCCCGTTTAGCAAAAATGAAGCGTATTGCAGAATTGCTTAGACAAAATAACGAGACTTATGCGCTTCAAATCACAAAAGAAATGGGAAAACCCCTTCAACAGGCGAAAGCAGAAATAGAAAAGTGCGCTTGGGTTTGTGAGTTTTATGCAGATAAAGCACCAGAATTTTTAAAACCAAAAAGCATTAAAACTGATGCTCAGAACTCTTATGTCAGTTATGACCCGCTTGGCGTCATATTAGGCATCATGCCTTGGAATTATCCTTTTTGGCAAGTCTTTAGAGTTTTGGCTCCTAACCTCATGCTGGGTAATTCTTTGCTCATTAAACATTCTCCTAATACTTTAGGTTGTGGCGAAATGATTCAGGAACTGGTAGAAAAGGCTGGCTTTGAACCTCACAGCTTTTCCCACCTCATTATGGAAGTGGATAAAGTAGAGTCTGTTATTAATAAGGATTTAGTTAAAGGTGTTACTCTCACGGGAAGTACTAAGGCGGGAAGTATTGTAGCTAGTCAGGCGGGAAAAGCATTAAAGAAAAGTGTATTAGAATTAGGCGGCAGCAATGCCTTGGTAGTATTTAGCGACGCTGACTTAGATAAAACTGCAGACATTTGTGTTAAAGCCAGATTTCAAAACACCGGTCAAAGCTGCATCGCCGGAAAAAGATTACTTGTTCAGGATAGTATTTACGATGAATTTATAGAAAAAGTAAAAGAAAACATAAAATCCCTTAAGACTGGAGATCCACTAGACAAGGAAACTTACATTAGTATTCTAGCTCGTGAAGATTTAGCTGAAAATTTAAAACAACAATTAGATAAATCCTTAGATATGGGTGCAACACTTAGTATAGGAGGACGACAAGACGGCTGTTTTTTTGAACCAACTTTAGTTGAAAATGTGACCGAGGGCATGCCTGTTTTTAAGGAAGAAACTTTTGGGCCATTATTGGCAGCAATGTCTTTTTCAGATGAAAATCACGCCTTAGAACTTATTAATAGTTCTAATTATGGATTAGGCGTGAGTTTATTTACTGAAAATATTGGCAGATGTGAAAACATGTTTAACAGAATCGATGACGGTGCTATATTTGTCAATAGTTTAGTCAAAAGCGATCCCAGACTGCCCTTTGGAGGCACAAAACATTCCGGATACGGCAGAGAATTGGCCGAAGAAGGCATAAAAGAATTTTCAAATCAAAAAACAATTTATATACAATAATTATGAAACCACTTACACAAGACGACATTAATCAAAAATTAGAAGATTTTTCAAACTGGACGTATGAAGACAATGCAATACACATCAGTTTGGAATTTGAAGACTTTAAAAATGCGTTTACTGCCATGACCAGAATGGCTTTTGAGGCAGAGCGTTTTGAACATCATCCCAGCTGGTCTAATACGTATAACACGGTAAATATTTCACTTTCAACCCATGATGCCGGTGGTGTGACTGAAAAAGATTTTGAATTGGCGCAAGCGTTTGAAGACGTTTTAGGGCAATGAAAATAGTTAATAGTTTTTAGTCTGTATACTAATTACTGGTTACTGGTTACTGATTACTGGTTTTTTATTTGCAAGCTAAAGCCTTGCGAAAGTATCGCCTATGAGGGATTGCAAGTTTCTGGTTTCTGTACTTATTACTTATCACCCATTACTAATCACTGCAGTTTCATTTAGCACTTGGTCTATTAATTGTAGATAATCGCTCCTTTTGTGGACAAAATCATAATCGGTAACATCAATAATTTTAGTTTTAAAACGGTTTTCATTTTTGATAAATTCTAAATATCCCCGGTTAATTTTATCAAGATACTCGGCTTTTATGTCTTGTTCATAGGCTCGGCCTCGCTTTTTGATGTTTTCCAAAAGTCGTTCTGTGGTTTGGTAAAAATAAATGTACAAATCCGGTTTGGGGATTTCACGGTAAATAATGTTGAATACTTTTTTGTAAAGTTCAAACTCCTGTTCCTGTAAGGTAACTTTGGCAAAAATCAGGCTTTTGTACAAATCGTAATCGGCTACGCTAAACTGAGCAAATAAATCCAGCTGTGAAATATCATCAACGAGCTGTTGGTGTCTGTCGGCCAAAAAAGACATTTCGGTAGGAAAGGCATAACGCTTGGGGTCTTTATAAAACTGCGGTAAAAACGGATTATCCTTAAAACGTTCTAGAATCAATTTAGCATCTAAATCCTCTGCCAGCATCTGAGCAAAAGTTGTTTTACCGACACCAATATTGCCTTCAATACAAAGATAATTGACTTGAGGATTGGGTATTGTTTTAGGCTTTAACCTAATATCTGTTTTAATGATTTTAGATTCAGCCTGAAGTTTAGACTTTATACATTCTATGGTTTCTTCGAAAATTGGATGCTTTTTTTGAGGAGCAATGTCTGCCAGCGGGTAAAGCACAAAGTCGCGTTTAGAGAGTTCGGGGTGGGGAATTTTTAAATGCGATTCTTCAACAATGTCTTCGCCATAGAAAAGAATATCTAAGTCTAAAGTTCGGTTTTGGTAAGCCTTTTTGCTTCTAATTCTCCCAAAATTAGTTTCTATATCCTGTAATTTTTTTAAAACAGCTTTTGCATCCAGCCTGGTATTTAGCTTTAGACATGCATTTAAAAAGGGCTGACCTTCAAAACCCCAGGCCGGTGTTTCGTATACCGATGACACTTCAGTTACCGATCCTATGTTATTGTAAATTTCATCAATAGAGGATTTTAAATATTTTTCTCTTTCCCCCTGATTGCTGCCTATGGCGATGTAAACGCTTGTAAGTGTCCTCAATATATTAAGAAAATTTTACCGAATGATGAGTCATAATTTTTAAGAAATCCTATGCTACAAAGCTACAACCCTTTATTTTTGCTTGCAAGAAAATCATATAGACCATTTTGGAATCTTCTAAAGCAAACAGACAAGCCTTTTTCATTTATATGATTTTAGCAGCCTTATTTATAGCGTCTCTAGTGGCTTCAAACCTCATTTTTAAAAAGTTTTTTTACTGGGATTTCTTTGGTATTTATACTTTCGAAATTTCGGTAGGCATTTTACCTTACCCCTTAACTTTCCTCATTACAGACACTATTAGCGAAATTTACGGGAAGAAAAAGGCCAATCTGGTCGTAAGTGTTGGAATCTTTGCTTCATTATTTACACTTTTAATTATTTTAATCTCCAACGCTGTGCCGGCAATTGAAGGTTCACCGGTTGGCGATGAGATTTTTAACAGGGTTTTTGGGTCTACCGGTATTGCGGTTTCAGCTTCGATGATAGCCTATCTGCTGGCGCAGTATATCGATATTTCTATTTATCACTTTTGGAAAAGACTTACCAAAGGCAAACACTTGTGGTTAAGAAATAATTTTTCTACCTTCAGTTCTCAGTTTGTAGATACGTTTGTCATCATTTCATTGTTGAGTATTTTCGGAGAACTGCCCTGGGAAAAATTTTGGGTATTGCTGCTTTCCGGGTTTTTGTTTAAAGTAATTGTAGCCATTTTAGACACGCCTCTACTCTATCTTATCGTTTACGGCTTTAGAACATATTTTAAGCTTGAAGTAAATGAAGAAATTGATTTTATCAAGTCATAACAAATATGTAAAGTGGAGTATAAAATGATTCTCAAGCTTAAATTGAAAACCTATATTTGCAAAAAAATTGAATGCACAAGTCTGTAAACCCCTATAAAGATTCTAAAGACAAAAAGAAAGAACAGGTTGAAAGCATGTTTGATAATATTTCATCAAATTATGACGGCCTTAACCGTGTCATTTCTTTTGGCATAGACCAGTCCTGGAGAAGAAAAGTCATTAAGTTGATTAGCGACAGTAAAGCCCAAACTGTTGTAGACATCGCCACCGGTACGGGAGATTTGGCTATAGCTCTAGCCAAAGAAAATGTTGAACATGTGGTTGGTATAGACATCTCCAATGGCATGCTGGATGTAGGTCGAAAAAAAATAAAGTCTCAAAATCTTTCTGAAAAAATTGATATGATTCAGGCAGATTCTGAAGATTTGCCTTATCCGGACAACACCTTTGACG
>CAYMXD010000157.1:0-5673 GCA_964394095.1 uncultured Mesohalobacter sp.
AAAAATAATATCCGAAAGTTTTTTGATGAAGGCACTCGTCTTTTGTCTTACGAAATTACCGAACAAACGGCCAAAACAGGTGAACACTACATTACAACAGACAAAAAAGGGTATTTCAAAATGCTCACAACTTCCATAGGTGGCGGTCTTGTGGTAGGTTTTATGTGTGTGACCAAAGTATTGCTTTCTAAGTTAGAGCTTAGTAGTTTTGGCGAAGCTTTTGTGTATAGCATGAATTATTCCATCGGGTTTGTTATTTTGTATTTACTCGGTTTTACCTTAGCTACCAAACAACCCGCCATGACGGCTTCCACCTTGATTTCTGCCTTAGAAAACGGATTGAAAAAAGGAGGCTCCAAGCGTACCAAACATAAGGTTTTTGCCAAGCTGTTTTCTGAAGTGTTTCGTTCTCAAATTGTGGCTTTTATTGGAAACGTCCTCATGGCATTTCCGGTGGCTATGTTGGTCGTGTATCTTGTGGATGTACAGATGGACTTCAATATTCCAGAAGCCAAGTGGGAGAAGTTGATTAAAAACCTCAACCCTACCACCTCTCTAGCTATATTTCATGCGGGTATTGCAGGCGTATTTTTGTTTTTATCTGGTATTATTGCTGGTGGAATTGCCAATCGAAATAAATTTAACAACATCTATTCTAGGATTGGTAAGCATCCTTTTCTTAAAAAGCAATTGGGAAAAAAACTTGCTTTGAAAATCGCTCAATTTATTGAAAACAAATGGGCAGGCATGATGTCTAATTTTTGGTTTGGGGTGTTTATGGGAAGCACCGCTTCTATCGGTGTGTTTCTAGGGTTGAATCTAGACATCCGCCACATTGCATTTTCAAGTGGAAATTTTGCTTTGGGAATTTATGGCTCTGGATTTGCGCTTTCACCAAGCATGATTATTTGGTCTTTGGTAGGCATCTTTTTCATTGGCTTCATGAATTTTTGGGTGAGTTTCGGCTTATCTATGGTGTTGGCTTTACGTTCTAGACGCATCCCGTTTTCTGAATTCAAAGCCATTCTCCTTTCGGTATTGACTTATTTGGTTAACAGCCCCAGCGTGTTTTTTTGGCCACCTAAGCAAGTGCAAAAAGAGAAAGATGTAAAAACACTGAAATGAAAATTAAACCATAACCAATTGATAATGTTAATAATATAAAATTAATAATACAAAATGAAATTTAAATAAATAGATTTGAAATACATACTTAAATAGCAATACACCATCTCTTTCGTTATTTCCCTTAAATAGAGTTAAGCTTATCTTGAATTTACCGAAAGACTAAGTACAGGCTAGGGATAAAAATTAGACTAATGGTTTTTCCTCACTTGAAGAACATCCAACCTTCGGGATAAGATGGGTGGGTGTATCTAGATTATTATTAAAAAATTATTGTTTATCTCTCAAAGTCAGTCAATTGTGCTAATTTATATTTAAGGTTTA
This sequence comes from uncultured Mesohalobacter sp., assembly GCA_964394095.1. GTDB lineage: Bacteria > Bacteroidota > Bacteroidia > Flavobacteriales > Flavobacteriaceae > Psychroflexus. The sequence continues at coordinate 1,450 of CAYMXD010000157.1, forward strand.
ACAGGGTATCCTTATAAAAACAAATAATCAGTCATTTACTTTTTCCCAAATCTTATCATCGTTCAGTTTAAAACTTCCCTTGTATTTAAATGAGCATTCGTTTGGTGATATAATAGATAGAAAAGTTTGTCCGTTTTTTTTCAGGTACAGATGGTAAACTCTCCCAACAATAGGTTCAAAACTAAATTCTGCTGAGTATATTAAAGAATTATATTCGTACTGCTGCATGAGTTTTTCATAAGCAGATTTTAGCTTTTCATATTCCGTTTTTATTTGATTATTTGCTTTATGAATATTGGTATTCTTCCAACCCGTAAGATCATTGGATGTTATTTTTGGTGCAGATGCATTGGTTGCGTAGGGGAGCAGACCAGCATTGTATTTCTCTTCACTTTCATCATAAACAACTTGATCTGGTTTTTTGTCTGACATTTTTTTATTCAAAAGTAATATAAATCAAAAGTAATAGATTGAGGTTAATTAAGATTTAACCTGTTTTTATAGTAATATAAAACCGAAAATGGAATTTTTAATTGGCGACTTCAGATATAAACTTAATACGATACAATCGCAGTTCTTCATCTTCATAATCACCATCAAACTCTTCAATGGCATCGTCTATACTGTCGGTTTCTGCTTCTAAAAAGTATTCATGAATTTCTTCCTGTTGATCTTCATCTAGATGGTCATCAATCCAATAGCTGATATTTAGTTTTGTACCACTGTAAACAATAGCTTCCATTTCTTTGATTAACTCATTCATTTCCATACCTTTAGAGTTAGAGATATCATTTAAAGGCAATTTTCTGTCGACATTTTGAATGATATAAAGTTTATTGGCACTTTTGGCTCCCGTGGATTTTACGACCAAATCGTCTGGTCTTATAATATCGTTGTCTTCCACATAACGTTCGATTAAGGCTATGAATTTACGACCAAATTTTCTAGCTTTACTCTCACCAACACCGTGGATGTAGGTCAACTCCTCTAAAGAAATGGGGTATTTAAGCGCCATATCTTCTAATGAAGGATCTTGAAATATTACAAAAGGCGGAACCTCTTTCTGCCGAGCGACTTTCTTTCTCAAGTCTTTTAGCATTTTGAGCAGTTTAGCATCGCCTCCACCACCTTTGTTAGTTGGTTGTGCTGGTTTGTCATCAGTATAGTCATGATCCTCTGCCATCATAAAGGAAGTTGGATTATCTATAAAGTTTTTGCCTTTTTCAGTTAATTTAATTATGCCGTAAGACTCTATTTCCTTATGAAGGTAACCATTCACCAAAACTTGTCTTATTAATGCAGTCCAAAAACTTTTAGGTTTATCTTTACCTTGTCCAAATATCTCATTGTCGTCTGTCTTGTGAGATTTTATTAGGGCATTAGAGTGGCCAATCAAAATATTGACCAATTCTTTAATTTTATAAAGTTCGCCGGTTTTATCAACCGTTTTGAGGATTGTTACGACTTCATCTTTAGATTCGATTGTTTTTTTAGGGTGGCGAACATTATCATCCATATCACCGCCATCGCCGGTTTTGTTATCAAAATCTTCTCCAAAATAGTGTAAAATGAATTTACGTCTGGAAACAGCCGATTCTGCGAAAGCTACAACGTCCTGAAGTAAGGCATATCCAATTTCTTGTTCAGCCAGAGGTTTATTACTCATAAATTTCTCTAGCTTCTCTATGTCTTTATAGTTATAATAAGCCAGACAATGGCCTTCACCACCATCTCTTCCTGCCCGACCTGTTTCTTGGTAATAACTTTCAATACTTTTTGGAATATCATTATGTATAACAAAGCGAACATCGGGCTTGTCTATACCCATGCCGAAGGCAATTGTTGCCACAACCACATCGATATCTTCCATAAGAAACATGTCCTGATGCCTGCTTCGGGTTTTGGCATCCAGACCTGCATGGTAGGGAACGGCCTTAATACCGTTGACTTGCAATGTTTGGGATAACTGTTCGACTCGTTTTCTGCTCAAACAGTATATGATTCCACTTTTACCTTCGTATTGTTTTACAAATTTGATGATATCAATATCGACATTTGCTGTTTTATGTCTTATTTCATAATAAAGGTTGGGCCTGTTGAATGAAGCTTTAAAGACATTAGCATCTGTCATTCGCAGATTTTTTAAAATATCTTCCTGTACTTTTGGTGTAGCGGTAGCGGTGAGGCCTATAATACTAATATTATCTCCAATACGATCCAGTATTTTTTTAATATTGCGATATTCTGGTCTAAAATCATGCCCCCATTCAGATATACAATGAGCTTCGTCTATTGCAAGAAATGATATGTTTTGTGTTTTTAAAAAATCTACATATTCTTCTTTCGTTAGGGATTCAGGGGCAACATAAAGTAATTTTGTATGACCATCGGCTATATCTTGCTTTACTTGCCTCACCTGCGTTTTGTTGAGAGAAGAGTTAAGCACATGAGCAACACTATCGTTTTCTGATAAGTTTCTCAAGGTGTCTACTTGATTCTTCATTAAAGCAATGAGAGGTGATATAACTATAGCTGTACCTTCAGAAATCAAGGCTGGTAGCTGATAACATAAGGATTTTCCTCCTCCGGTCGGCATAATAACAAAGGTGTTTTCGCCTTTTAAAATGCTCTTTATGACGCCTTCCTGAAGACCTTTAAATTCTGAAAATCCAAATATTTTTTTTAGGTGTTGATGTAATTCTTTTGACTCCAATTTATTTTTGTTTTACTTACATTTGCAAACCTAAATATACGTAATATTTTAAAGTCTGCAAGTCAAATCAATTAATATGGAATTTTCTCAAATAAAAAATTTTGCTCAAGAAAGCATTCTCATGCAGGCAGAAGCTATAAAAAACTTAAACAATCATATTGATGATGATTTTATTAATGTGGTAAAATTAATTGTTAATTCTAATGGACGGGTTATCATTACTGGGATTGGCAAAAGTGCAATAATTGCGCAGAAGATTGTAGCAACATTGAATTCTACGGGTACACCTTCTGTTTTTATGCATGCTGCAGATGCCATTCACGGAGATTTGGGAACTATTTTGAAAGATGATATAGTCATATGTATATCCAAAAGTGGTAATACACCTGAAATTAAAGTTTTGGTTCCTCTCATCAAAAATTTCAAAAACAAATTAATTGCATTAACAAGTAAATCTGAATCTTATCTTGCAGAACATGCAGATTTTACACTTTTAGCTCCGGTTAAAAAAGAAGCTTGCCCCAATAACCTGGCACCTACCACAAGCACAACAGCACAATTGGTCATGGGTGATGCATTAGCTGTAACTTTACTTAAGATAAAAGGATTTTCAAAACATGATTTTGCCAAATACCACCCTGGAGGTGCTTTAGGAAAAGCTCTTTACCTAAGAGTAAGCGATATCACTGCTGAAAACTCAAAACCCGAAGTTCATCCAGAGACGCTGATGAAAGATGTTATTGTAGAAATATCTAATAAAATGCTAGGCGTTACAGCGGTTACAGAAAAGAGCAAAGTCCTTGGGATTATTACAGACGGTGATTTGAGGCGTATGCTTTCTAAGCATTCTAATATTGAAAATTTAACAGCTAAAGACGTCATGACTAAACATCCAAAAACAATCGAAAATGATGCCATGGCTGTAGATGCCATGGAGATTATTGAAACTAATAACATCTCCCAATTGGTAGCTGTAGACAATGGCAAATACAAAGGCATTGTCCACTTACATAACCTTATTAAAGAAGGCATTATATAATGGCAAAAGCAATAAATAAGAACGAAATGTCATTTTTGGATCATCTGGAAGATTTAAGGTGGCATATTATAAGGTCTTTGGTTGCTATTGTAGCAGCCGGGCTTGTTGCATTTATGTTTAAAGGTTTTATTTTTGATGTTATCATATTTGGGCCAAAAAATGCCAGTTTTCCTACATACCATATTTTATGTGAATTATCTCAATTTTTTAAGTTCGATCAAAGTTTTTGTATTGATGAATTACCTTTCAAAATACAAAGTCGTAAAGTTGCTACACAATTTAGCGTTCATATGTGGACTTCTTTTACTGCTGGGTTTATTGTAGCCTTCCCTTATGTTATATATCAGGTTTGGTCGTTTATTTCTCCAGGCTTATATAAAAAAGAAAGAAAATATGGCAGGTGGTTTATTTTTATTACTTCATTCTTATTTTTTATAGGTGTGTTTTTTGGATATTATATCATATCTCCTTT
>CAYMXD010000158.1:0-5663 GCA_964394095.1 uncultured Mesohalobacter sp.
TCCGGATATTGAGTAACCGGCAACTGCTCAATTCCCAAAATACCCAAAATCACGATGATGATGGATACTACTGTCGATAAAACAGGTTTTTCAATGAATGTTTTTAGCATAAGGTTTTATTTAAAAACTTTGTCAAACGAGTTGATGATAGAATCCATTGTGGTGGGTTGTGGATTGATTTTATCACCATTCTTAATTTTATTAGCACCTTTTGCAACGATGGTGTCTTTGGCTGATAGTCCATCTGAAATGATATAATATTTATCGGCTTGAATAACATCGAGTGGTCGTTCTACAACAGAATCCTTTTGCAATTGAAAAGCAAGAACTTTACCCTGACGTTCAAAAGTGGACAATCTTGGGATGACCACCGCATTCTTGTATACACTTGGAATTTTTATGGTTCCTGAAGCGCCGTCTTTTAAAATTTGGTCGGTATTATCAAATGTAGCTCTAAAGTTTATCGACCCTGTTTGGGTGTTGACCTGACTGGAAATACTGGTGATTTTTCCTTTAATATCGTAAGTTTTGCCGTTGGATAAAATTAAAGTGACTTCGGGTAAAACATCAATTAAGCTGGAATTTTTGTCGTTTTTATTCGATTTTACCATGTTGAGGTATTCCTTTTCATTAACCGAAAAATACGCGTAAACCTGTTTGGTTTTCACCACTTTGGTCAATGGCATCATATCAGACGGACTCACCAATGCGCCGGCTCTAAAATTCACATCACCCACATAACCATCAACAGGGCTATTGATTTCTGCATAACCAATATTGGCCTGCACACTTTGCAATTCGCTTTTAGCCGTTTCTAAATTGGCTTTAGCCGTTTCGAGTTGCACTTCACTGACGATGTCTTTTTCAACCAAAGGTTTCAGCTTGTTGACTTCTATTCGAGCAGCGTTCAATCGTGCTTGAGCAGAAGATGCGTCCTGACTTAAACTTCTGGTTTCCAGCTTGAAAAGGATTTGGTTTTGTTGGACTTCCTGTCCTTCTTCAACCAAAACATCAGTCACATATCCCGCAACTTTAGCTCGAATATCACTGCTGATTTCACCTTCCAGAGTTGTCGGGTAAGATTTATAAGTCGTGACGTCTTTTTGCTGTAGCTTCACCACCGGCAAGGATGGCGTTTGCATTTGGCGTTGGTTTTGTGGTTCGTTTTGGCAAGACCACAGAAAGAGGCCAGCAAACATCATCAAGAAAAGTGAGGTGCTATTATTCATCGTATTGTTTGTTTTCAATTTGTGACATGTTTTGAAGAGTGGTTGAAATATTTTGATGGGTATTGGTAAAATATTCTTTGAGTACCTGAGCTAACTTTTGGTCAATATTTTTATCGGCTCGGTAGCAAATCAGTTCATTTAGCACCGCAATTTCTTTTTCAATTTGAATTTTGTATTCCTTAAGAGTATCCGTCAAATAATTACGGTTGGTTTTAAAATGGCGTTTTCTTGAGCCGGGTTTAGTTTCAAATTCTATTTTACCTTTATCAATAAGGCTATTAAGTTGTTCAGACACCGAGCTTTTGCTGGCGCTGGTGTATTCTAAAATATCGCCGAAAGTATATGAAGATTGCTCTGCAACAACAAGCAAGGCATAAATTTTGGCTGCTAGAGGCGGTAAACTATGTACATCTTCAAAATGAAGAGATAGTTTTTGAACAATAGCGTCCTTATTTTTTGCTGTTGAAATCATCTTAAATTTTAGTGTAAGACAAAACTAACTTTAGTTCGGCACGAACCGAACAAACTGATGACAAGTTTTTGTTAAGAATTTGTGGGGTGGTTTAAAGGTGAGTTAAATTGAAATTCTATCTAATCACAAATATTGATCAACACAATTGATGAAATTTGAGAAGTTAATCATGATATCTTTTACTGAAGCAATACACCCACCTTACCATTCATTTTGATTCTTTGACAATCATAATAAATGTAAAGAAATAACGGACTTCGTGCTTCGGTATCGTGGCTTCGATACAATTCAGCTATCGCTGAATCACTCAGCCACCAAGCTTCCATGAATTTCGACAGACTAAATGCAGTGCAATTTAGCATACGTTGAACTAAAAGGCTAGCGAAGTGTCGAGATGAACAAAGTTGAAAAGAGATCTTAAAGTTTTTCTATTGAAGTTTGTAGCTAATATTAAAAATTAAATTTTAATCACTCCCAAAATCGGTCGCGCCAAAGCCCACATTCGCTTTGTTTGGAATGGATCTGTTGAAATTTTGCCAATTCTGCTTCTGAAAGTTGGTCTTGAATACGCATAAACAACTCCCGTTCTTCAAAACGGATATGAGCTTGAATCTGTTTGTAAAGGCTTCTCAGTAACTGATAAGTTTTGGATTGGGTGTCTATCAAACTTTTTATGTCACGGTGTTGTGCTTTGGCTTTTGAAACTAAATCATTGGACTCATCACACAAGGGAAATAAATGTTGTTCTTCCATTTGAAAATGTGGATGGAGGTTATTTTCCCAAAACCAATTCACATAAGCTTCCATGTCTTCAATTTTAGCTTTTTTAGCAATTCCTTTTTGTAACCTCAACGCAAACACAAGTCCGTCGTGATGCTCTCGGCTTAAGTTTTTTAGGGCGTCGTGTCGTTTTAGGGGCGTATTGTTCATAGTATTGTTAATAATTTTATTAAGGACAAGCATATCCTTTTATAAGCTTGCTTACATTTGATTCAAAATAAAACTCATGTTTTCAAAAAGTTGTGAATACGCCATCAAAGTAATGGCTTTTATCGCATTTAAACAAGCTAAATCTAAAGAACTGATTGGCTTAGAGGCAATAAGCGCAGCGATTGATTCGCCTAAGGCTTTTACAGCCAAAATTTTACAACAATTGACTAAAGCCGATTTACTAAAAAGCAGCAGAGGCCGCTCCGGTGGATTTTATTTGGATGATAATCGAGAGGTGATGATTGCCGATATTGTAAGAGCCATAGATGGACATAAAATGTTTGACGGCTGTTTACTGGGGTTTGGCGAATGTCAAGATGAAAATCCTTGTGTGCTTCATCATCAGGTCAAAAAAGAAAGAAACGCCTTGAACAATCGCTTGAGTGCAACCGGCATTAAACAAGTAGCCAAAAAGGTTCATCGCCAAAAAGCCTACTTTAAAGAGTAGTTTTATAATCGTAAAAAAATTTAACTATATAAAAGATATAAATATCCTTAAATCCTAAATTAATAATTATGACACTTAACTTCCAACTCAACCAAGATTTTATCGACAACTACAAAAGCATAGCACCCGATTTTGGGTTTAATGGTTTAGGCCAACTGACTTATCACCGCACTTATTCCAGATTAAAACAAAACGGACAAAATGAACAGTGGTATGAAACCGTAAGACGCGTTGTCGAAGGTTGTTACAGTCTTCAAAAAGAGCACATTTTAAAAAATGAATTGGGATGGAACGACACCAAAGCCCAACGTTCGGCTCAAGAAATGTATGATAGAATGTTTACCATGAAATTTTTACCGCCAGGTCGGATGCTTTGGGCTTTAGGCACTCCTATTATTCACGAAAAAAAAGTTGGTCAAGCCTTGTTTAATTGCGCTTTTGTGTCAACTAAAGATATGGGAAATAGCATTGTAGAAGCTGTAAAACCTTTCACCTTTATGATGGATATGAGTATGGTTGGTGTTGGCGTTGGTTTTGATGTTTCCGGTCAAGCTAAAGTCATGGTTTATCAACCTGAAAAGCAAGCCGAAACCTATATTATCCCCGACTCTCGGGAAGGCTGGGTCAAAAGTTTAGAGCTTTTACTCGCCTCTTATTTTGGTCAACATTTTAATAAGCAATCTACCCATCAAATTGAATTTGATTATTCACAAATCAGAAAAGCTGGTGAGCCCATTCGTGGATTTGGTGGAGTCTCCTCCGGCCCTGAGCCTTTAGAACGTCTTCACGACCAAATTAGAGAAACTTTAAATCCTTTAGACCAAAAAGAAATCAGCATTACAGCTATAACTGATATTATGAATATGATTGGTCAGTGCGTTGTGGCTGGTAACGTAAGACGAACTGCACAAATTGCCTTGGGCGATGCCGATAATACGGAATATCGAAAACTCAAAGATTACCAATGGGATAACGACAAGCAGACCTACGTTGGCGATAATGCACATCGAGCGGCGTATGGCTGGGCATCAAACAACAGTGTGCTTGTAGATAACAATACAGATTTTAAAGATGTGGCGAAACAAACGGCTATCAATGGAGAGCCCGGCTATATTTTTATGGACAATATACGCGCCCATTCCAGAATGTGCGATCCTGCTGACCATAAAGACCATAAAGCCGTGGGCACCAATCCTTGTGGTGAACAATCTTTAGAAAGCTATGAATTGTGCTGTTTGGTAGAAACGTTTCCTTCAAGAGCTGAAAGCAAGGAAGACTACCTCAGAACGCTCAAATTTGCCTATCTCGTCGGTAAAACGGCAACATTGGTCAATACGACTTGGCACGAAACCAATCGGGTTCAAAAACGCAATCGCCGTATCGGAACCTCCGTAACCGGTGTAACCAATTTTATTGGAACATATTCTTTAGAAATTCTAAGAGATTGGCTAGACACAGGATATAACGAAATTCAATCTTGGGACGACATTTATTCCTCTTGGCTGTGTGTGCCAAAAAGCATCAAAACAACGAGCGTAAAACCCTCTGGAACGGTAAGTTTGCTCGCTGGTGTAAATCCCGGCTGCCATTATCCGGAGTTTAAATACTACATCCGAAGAATTAGAATTGCTAAAAACTCAAAACTCATTCCTCAGCTCAAGGATGCGGGTTTGCATATTGAAGACGATGTGATGGACTCGAGCTCTGCGGTGGTCTCCTTCCCTATTCACAATGAGGGAAAATCGCTCAATGAAATCAGTATTTGGGAACAGGTAAGCCTGGCTGTTTTTTTACAACGGTATTGGTCAGACAATCAAGTGTCCTGCACAGTGACATTTAAGCCTGAGGAAGCCGATCAAATTCAGCCGATTTTAGAATTTTTTAAATATTCGCTTAAATCTATAAGTTTTTTACCCAAATTAGAAATGGGCGCTTATGCTCAAATGCCCTACGAAGCCATTTCAAAAGAAAAATACAGGGAAATGAAATCGGAAATGAAACCCAATTTTAGCATCCAATCTTTTGAAGATGGCAAAGGCGAAAAATTTTGTAATAATGATACCTGCTTAACTTAATAAAGATTCCATTCTTTAGTTAATTGTAAATATCAGTTTAGATGTTGAGGTAATATTCCTTTAAATTTGTCTTTGTAAATAAAAGTAAATGAAAAAGCAGAATATCAACATCACAGCAGATGCCATTGTTTTATATAAACACAGGCAAGGGGTTAAAGTTTTGCTCATCAAACGTAAAAACAAGCCTTTTAAAAATAAGTATGCCTTTCCAGGTGGATTCGTAGATGACGGGGAATTAGTGATTAAGGCGTGTCAGCGCGAATTGGAGGAAGAAACAGGTTTAAAGATTGACATCGATGATTTTATATTTATCAATTAGTACGACCAACCTCAACGTGACCCACGCGGACGAACCATAACTTTTGCTTTTGCAGCCATAGTTACTGAGGAAAAACTTGTTGAAGGTAAAGATGATGCTGAGACTGCAGAGTGGATCCATATCAAAGACT
>CAYMXD010000159.1:0-5653 GCA_964394095.1 uncultured Mesohalobacter sp.
AACGTGCCTAACGTCAGTTCGGCTCGGGCGGGTATTCAGTTGCGCCACGAGGCCTAGTTTAGCTTTTAGTTCTAGTAATTAGCTTTTAAATTATGAGCTATATAAGCTAAGAACTAAAAACAAGTAACTAAAAACCAGAAACCAGAAACTAGAAACTAGAAACTAGAAACTAGAAACTTTTTTCGGATTGCAAATATATTCGATTTAAAACTCATGACAAAATACTCGCATCATTTCTTTAAATCATTTTAAAAATCTGAGACTCTTCATCAAATTTTATCAAATCCTTTGGAAAAAGTTCGTCAAGCACTCCGCTTTCAATCAAAACCTTAGGTTTGTTTTGGATGACACTTTGGTCTTTAATTAGAATTAAGGAATCACACAACTGTAAGGCTAAATTGATTTCATGGGTTGCAAAAACTACAGATTTATTGTCTTCTTTACTAATTTTCTTTAGAAGTTTTAAGACCATAGCTTTATGATACATATCTAAGTGGGAGGTGGGTTCATCTAAAATGATGATGCCTGTATCTTGAGCTATGGCTCGTGCTATGAGGACTTTCTGTAATTGCCCGTCACTCAGGGCGACACAGGGTTTTTCTTTAAGTTGGTATAAGTCAACTTGTTTTAAAGATTTTATAATGTGCGACTTGTCTCGGCGTTTATTTATGCCCAACCAATTGGTATAGGGTTGTCTTCCCAGGGCTACAAAATCCATCACACTAATGTTTTGAGGGATAGGTTGTTTGGTTAGGACCAGGCTTAATTTTTGGGCAATAGTTTTGGGGCTAAAATTACTTATGGGTTTATCATGCAAATAAATCTCTCCTTTTTTTAGAGGCAACAAACCGCATAAACTTTTGATTAAGGTAGATTTACCGGAACCGTTCACTCCAATTACAGCGGTAAGTCCGGCAGATGCGATCTTGATATTTACAGATTCTGCTATTTTTACCTCCGGTTTGGAATACCCAATGCTGATATTTTTGGCTTCTAGTCTCATACTTAAAAGTTCAATTGTCTGGATTTCATGATTAACCAAATGACAACAGGTGCACCAAGGAATGAAGTCACTGCATTTATAGGTAAGGTATAATCACTGCCCGGTAATTGTGAGATGCTATCGCAGATGAGCATGATAAACGCCCCTCCAAAGGAAACAGCCGGAATCATCACCAGATGTTGATTTGTTTTTAAAACAAGTCTCATCAAATGTGGAATTGCCAGACCAACAAAGGCAATAGGGCCGGCAAAAGCTGTAATACTACCGGTTAATATACAAGTGGCTATAACAGTTAGGTACCTTAAAAATTTGATATTTACGCCTAAACTTTTAGCATAGGATTCGCCTATCAGTAGAGCGTCGAGTGGCTTGATTAAAAATAAACACAGGATTAATCCAATGCCCCAAAACACAGCTAAGATATAGACTTCAGCCCAGCTTAAATCGCCTAAACTGCCTAAAGACCAAAACACAAATTGCTGGAGTTCATCAGACGTACTAAAATAAGAGAGCACGTTAACCACAGCCCCGGTAAGACTGGCAAACATTAAACCTATAATTAATAAAGCCATACTGTCTTTAATTTTGGCAGAAGTAATCAATATGGCCAGCATTACCAATACACTTCCAAGACTGGATGCTGCTATAATTGCAGTCTTAGAAAACCATACCGAGCTGCTTAAACCTAGACCTAGCAGACTGCTTCCCATCAAAAGCAGGGCAACACCAAGCCCGGCACCACTACTTAAACCGAGCACATAGGGTCCGGCTAAGGGATTCCTGAAAAACGTCTGCATCAATAAGCCGCTAATACCCAAGCCGGAGCCTACCATAATTGAAGTCATGGCTTTTGGAAGTCTGTATTCTAAAATAATGTAAGTCCAGGTTCCCTTTGAACTTTCACCTTTAAATACTGATGTTAAAATATCTTTAAGCGGTATCGAAACAGAACCTAAACTGATATTGAATAATACGCTGATTATTAAAACCAAAAATATTACCAGAATAATTTTAGTCTCTTTTCTCACTTTTCTAAAGGTTTAAAAAAGTGATTCTTATAGTCGTCTAATGCTTCAGGATGAAAAATATTAATGAGGTCTTTCAATACCAAATCGGGTCGATTAGGCGCAACTTCATAGTAAAGGATTCCGCCGTTTTCACCTTTTACAGACGAAAAGCTGAAGATGTTTTGGTTTTGAAAGGCTTTAAATTTACTGTAATGCTGTTGCTGTTCTAGCATTTCCCGATACGAGGTATATTGCGCAGGAGCTACCCAGAATTCTGCATGTTGAGCATCGTTCAATACGCTTTCAAAAGATAAGGATAAGCTGCCGGTTCCTTCTGTCTTAGCGTATAAGTAATTGGCGTGAGCATCTTTGATGATTTTGGCCTGCCAGCTTTCACCTGCGGGAAGATACCATTGGTCTTTCCATAGCGCACCCGATATTACATCAGGTTTATTGTCAAGACTGGCCGCTAATGTTTTGGCTTTTTCGTATTCATGTTTTATGCCTTCAAAAATTTTGTTGGCCACATCAGTTTTGTTGAAGAGTAAACCAAAAAACTTTATCCATTCGGCTTTGCCTAAAGGATGAGATTCTACCCAATCGGCATTATACAAAACCGGAATTCCGGCCTCTTCAAGGCTTTCTATGCCTTTGTTTTGTCCTTTTACAGCGAAAGTTACAACAGCCTCAGGATTTAATTCAATTAGAAGTTCTGTGTTAAGGTTTTGGTTTTGGCCCACGTCTCTTATTAGTCCTTTTTCAATAAGTTGCCTTGCATTTTTAGTTGAAATATAATCGGTGTTAGGAAAGCCAATGAGTTGATTTAATACCCCTAAGGTATCTAGTGAAGGAATATGCGTCGTTGAGGTAACTACAATATTTTCAATAGGGGTGTTGATTTTATAGTCGTATTCAACTTGAGTTTTTAGCTCTTGATCTGAATTTTTTAGTAAATATTTAAAAGATTTATCTGCTTTTGGCCAGGGTTCTTTGATGGTTAAAAGGTAATGATTATCTATTTTTTTAACCTCAAAACCTTTAGCGTATTCTACCGTTATATCTTCATCCGTTTGAAATTTAGAGTCCTTAAGGTCACTTTGCTTTGTATTTTGACGGCAGGACAGTATAACTAAACTCAAAAGGCAAAACCTTAAAATATTCATAGGATATGATTATGAGGCAAAAATAAGATTATTTAGGTGTTCAATAGGTTTTTGATGAATAATTCCCGGTGCAATAGCCTTCGAAATTTATAGAAAATTGAAAATTACAGGCTTAAAATAATGTTCAAGGCACTTATAATAAACCTGCTAAGATTCCTGTTGTTTTAAATAAAACAAAGCCTAATAAATTATGTTTACTTCAATTTTTTTAAGCTTATCCATTTAAATATGATATGAACTGAAGTCTCGGAGCTAATAAATTATATGTTTAAATGTTTTAATATCATTGTGTTACTACCTGCAAAGGCAGCTGCTTTTTCGACTGATAAGAAGAAAAAAATGCACTTCGACTGGGCTCAATACAGTCAAATTTCCTGTCGCAATATATTCAGTAAGTTTTTCTCAAATAGGCTGAATGATTCAACCTTAACTGATTTCAGACTTTACTGGGTAGTCTAATTTTTTTAATTGATATATTGACTTAGGCACTTAACCAACATTTTTAATAAGTAGATTAATAATGTTTTATATGTTTATTTTTAGTAAAATCATAAATCTTTGCGTTCATTGCCTCCCTGCCTGCCGGTCAGGCAGGTCTGCGGTGAAAATAAATAACCGCAAAGACGCCAAGTTCGCAGAGGAAATAAATAAATACTAATATTAAGCAAGTACCTAAGTCAGTTGATTTAAAACAACAAAGACATTTAAAATTTAAATGTCTTTGTGAATACTTGAAGCAGCATAGCGAATTTATGTTAGAACTTTCAAATGCTATTTCTGCCTAAGCTGAAAATTTATTCAAAACCACACTTTGGCTTTACATATTTATCAGCTTTTAGGGACTTGAAAACCAATTTTATTTTTTGATAATCTTTTTGGTAAAGGATTGATTGTTTGAGTTGGTGATTTTTAGAAAATACACAGCACTACTAAGGCTAGATAGGTTTATAGTCTGACCTGAGGTTTTCATCACGAGTTTACCATTGATGTCAAATATTTCATATTCCAGATCTTCTAAATTTGATTCCACGTTTATAAAATCTGAACTCGGATTTGGATAAATATTGATGTCTTTGGCTGTAAACGAGTTAATGTTTAAGTTGTCTGTAATGCTCATGTTTGTAATTTCCTGTGAACCAAAGTCACCAGCACCATCAAATATCATTGTACCATCGTCTGTAGTGAGTGTATAGTTACCATTTCCGAAACCACAACAGATGCCATCACCGTAGCTATCGAATATTGTAAAGCTATAGCATAAATCGGGGTTTACAGTAATACTTTCATTTACAGTAATATTATTATTGTAGGGCCCGCCTTGGTCTATAACAGTTCCACTTTCATCTGTAAATACCCAAGTGGTCTCACCACCGTAATTATCTGTATTTAAAGTTAAATTTACTGTCGTTGTTTCGTAGCTAAGCGTTTTAGTTACATTTTTTGTGACAGAATTATTGTTTATTGACTCGTCAGTTACGCCATTAGGTGAGTCTAGAGTAGCAGTTAGAGTATTAGGCCCATCATTAAGAGCTAATGTTGGAGAATCTATAAAAGCAGTTTCGCCATTTAGAATATTGCCTGTCCATGAGATGGAAACAGGCGAATCGTTATTTAACTGGTAAGTCAGGTTTACCGAAGTTAAAGGTTGACTGCCATTATTTTGAACTTCAAATACCGGTTGGAGGTCATCTCCGCAGATTTCTGTGGGTACACTGTTTACCAATAATTTGGCATCATTATTAAAGACCTGCAATGGCGGGTATTGATCGATTTCTGTTTCTCCGGTGTTGTTGGGGTCGAGCCAGTCTTTCAATCTGTTTGAAGGCGAATTCCCAAAATCCCAGGAGACATCGAAGCGTCCGTACCAATCGGGTTGCCCATTATTGACTGTGCCAGAACAGGCTGCACCACCACCAAAAAGTTGGCCTACAATTCTACCATCTTGGTTAAAAAGAGGAGATCCTGAGGAGCCGGGTTCAGTAACACCGGTTTCCCATTCATTAACAAACCATACCTGTGCACCAGACTGAACAGTGGTTGTTGGTGCATCGTCATCTCTGCATACTTTCATAATATCTCCGGAAGGATGATGGATTCCAACCGTGTAATTTGCAGGGGTTGAAGTTCTGTCCCATCCGGCCCAAACTAAATCCCAATTACTATCTAGCGGAGCTGTAATCTCCAGAAGAGCAACATCTGAGTTAGAGTTATTAGCCACTAGATTAGCGCCACTTACAGTTTGATCAAAAGGCCCATCGGTTGAGTTGCTTCCAGTGGCACACTGTGGATTGGGGCTTCTCCAGTTAAACCTAAATGCCCAACTACTTACGCTTCCGCCTAAGCAATGATTTGCTGTTAGGAAGTAAGGTGTTCCATCATTATTGGTATTATTAACTAAAGCTCCTGTGCAAAAGCCACTAGAACCTGCAAGTATAAGTGCAACAGATTTCTTAAGTTCTTCTTTGTGATCATCAAAATCT
>CAYMXD010000160.1:0-1589 GCA_964394095.1 uncultured Mesohalobacter sp.
CCCCGGTCTGCTAAACCACAAGCCAAAACGTTGAGCCGCTGATTTTAGGAACCTGTGATCGTCTGCGTTTTTAAAATCGGTTTGTAATAAATTATGGTCTACGTATTGAACCGCTACTTCAGTTTTAGCCCGATCTAAACCCATGGCTTCGAGTTCGAGTTGAACCAATGTTCCGGTTGCATCTTGAAGCAAGGCATGGTCGATTTTTAAACCGATTTCATGACCTGGTTTTACTTCGCCTTCAATTAAATGACTATTGATAAGTTTTTGTGTTACATTATAAGCATTCATAAATATGTTTTTTATCAATTTAAAACTATAATACTTTGAAAACAAAAGAATAACAAAATTTTAATTCGATTCAATAGCATTAGCTTATACGTTTAAATCAATTCTAAATTAAGTTTAAAAAAGGCCTTAAATTTGTTGATAACCACCTTGTAGTGTACTTTTGTACAACTTATTAAATAAATATATTTTATAATGGGAGGAATTCTTAAATCTTCAATAGCTCGAAAAGTTGCCATGGCTTTATCCGGCTTGTTTTTAGTCGTTTTTTTGGCGCAACATTTTACAATCAATATAACATCCGTCATCAGCCCTGATACATTTAATGAATGGTCGCATTTTATGGGGACCAATATTTTAGTTCAAGGTGTTTTACAACCCATATTAATATTTGGTGTTATATTTCATTTCGTAATGGGTTTTATCTTAGAATATCAAAATAGACGGGCTAGAGGCGCCGTGGGTTATTCCATTTTTAAAGGTCAAGCCAATTCCAGCTGGTTTTCCAGAAATATGTTAATCTCCGGAATTGTTATTTTACTTTTTTTAGGACTTCACTTTTACGATTTTTGGATTCCGGAAATCACCACCAAATATATTGAAGGTGATATGACAGGATTGCATAATGGTGAATTTAGGTATCACGAAGAAACGGTTGCCAAGTTTGCAAATGACCCGGTAAGAACCGGTATCTATGTTTTAGCTTTTGTGTTTTTGATATTTCACTTACTGCATGGCTTTTCGTCGTCTTTCCAATCGGTGGGCTTCAACAATAAATATTCTAAAGCTTTAAAAACTTTTACCAAAGCTTTTGCAATTGTTATTCCTTTAGGTTTTGCCTTTATTGCTATCTTTCACTACATAACACACTCTTAATACATGACTATGAAATTAGATGCTAAAATTCCAAGTGGTCCCATTGCAGAGAAATGGACTAAACATAAAAATGAAATAGATCTCGTAAACCCTGCCAACAAGCGGAATATAGATGTGATTATGATTGGAACAGGTTTAGCCGGTGCCTCTGCGGCAGCTACATTGGCCGAATTAGGCTATAACGTCAAAACGTTTTGCTTCCAAGATTCACCTAGACGAGCGCACTCAATAGCAGCTCAAGGAGGAATTAACGCTTCAAAAAACTATCAAGGTGATGGTGATTCTGACTATAGACTTTTTTATGACACAGTAAAAGGTGGCGATTACCGCTCTAGAGAAGCCAACGTTTATAGATTGGCTGAAGTTTCCGGAAACATCATTGACCAATGTGTAGCTCAGGGTGTACCTTTCGCTCGAGAATATGG
>CAYMXD010000160.1:1599-5635 GCA_964394095.1 uncultured Mesohalobacter sp.
GGGCTTATTAGATAACCGATCATTTGGTGGGGTTTTAGTATCCAGAACATTTTACGCTAAAGGTCAAACCGGACAACAATTACTTTTAGGCGCTTATTCTGCGATGAACCGACAAATTAATAGAGGTAAAATAAAATCTTATACCCGTCATGAAATGATGGACATCGTTCTCATCGATGGCAAAGCCAGAGGAATTATCGCCAGAAATTTGATTACAGGCGAAATTGAAAGGCATGCTGCTCACGCTGTAGTCTTGGCTACTGGCGGTTATGGCAACGTGTTTTTCTTATCTACGAATGCCATGGGTAGCAACGTTACAGCGGCATGGAGAGCACACAGAAAAGGAGCTTTCTTTGCAAACCCTTGCTTTACACAAATCCATCCGACTTGTATTCCCGTTTCCGGCGAATTACAGTCTAAATTGACTTTAATGTCTGAATCTTTAAGAAATGACGGACGAATTTGGGTGCCGGCTAAAAAAGAAGATGCTGAAGCGATAAGAGCCGGTAAACTCAAACCCACTGAAATTCCGGAAGAAGATAGAGATTATTACCTCGAAAGACGTTATCCTGCTTTTGGTAACCTTGTGCCGCGTGATGTAGCGTCTAGAGCAGCCAAAGAACGTTGTGATGCCGGCTATGGTGTCAATAAAACCGGTGAAGCGGTTTATCTGGATTTTGCCAGTGCCATAGAAAGATATGGCAAAGAAAAAGCCTTTAGTTCGGGTATTGAAAATCCAACAAAAGCACAAATCAAAAAATTTGGTGATGAAGTTATTGAGAATAAGTATGGTAACTTATTTGAAATGTATGAAAAAATCATCGACCAAAATCCCTACCAAACGCCAATGATGATTTATCCCGCGGTGCATTACACCATGGGTGGTCTTTGGGTAGATTATAATCTTATGACCACGATTCCGGGTTGTTACGCCACCGGAGAAGCCAACTTCTCCGACCACGGTGCCAATCGTCTTGGTGCTTCAGCCTTGATGCAAGGTCTCGCTGACGGTTATTTTGTGTTGCCTTACACTATCGGCGATTATTTGGCTGACGACATACAAACAGGCCCCATCTCAACAGATCATAAAGCTTTTGATGAAGCTGAAGATTCTATTAAGAAGCAACTACAAAGTTTAATAGACATAAAAGGTGAAATACCAGTTGATGATTTCCATAGAAAACTTGGAAAAATCATGTGGAACAAATGCGGTATGGCCAGAAATGAAAAAGACTTAAAGTCTGCCATCAAAGAAATTTCAGAATTACGGGAAGAATTTTACAAAAACGTAAGAATACCCGGTAAAGCCAATGCTAAGAATGCAGAGCTTGAGAAAGCAGCTAGAGTGATTGACTTCCTTGAGTTAGGAGAATTATTTGCTAAAGATGCTTTACACAGAAACGAATCCTGTGGTGGTCACTTTAGAGACGAATACCAAACGCCTGAAGGGGAAGCCTTAAGAGATGATGAAAACTTTAGATATGTAGCCGCTTGGGAATACAAAGGCGAACCTAAGGAGGCGGTATTGCATAAAGAAGAATTAGTTTACGAAAACATAGAACTCAAGACGAGAAGTTATAAATAACAAAAAAATTGTATTGAAATGAAACTGACATTAAAAATTTGGAGACAAGAAGATGCGAATGCAAAAGGTCGTTTTGAGACCTACAATATAGATGGAATTGAGGGCGATATGTCTTTCTTAGAAATGCTTGACGTTCTAAATGACGGTCTTGTCAGAGAAGGCAAAGAACCGGTAGAGTTTGATCACGATTGCCGTGAAGGCATTTGTGGAACTTGTTCTCTTCAAATCAATGGAGAGCCTCATTGTCCCGATAGAAGAATAACAACTTGTCAATTGCATATGAGACGTTTTAATGACGGCGATACCATTGTGATTGAGCCCTTTAGAGCAAAAGCTTTTCCAATTGTTAAAGACTTGATTGTTGACCGTTCATCGTTTGACCGTATTCAACAAGCCGGCGGTTTTATTTCTGTCAATACCTCAGGAAATACCATTGACGCCAATAGCATACCGGTTGAGAAAGAACACGCCGATATGGCCTTTGATGCCGCTACTTGCATTGGCTGTGGCGCATGTGTCGCCGCTTGTAAAAATGCTTCGGCCATGTTGTTTACCTCTGCAAAAGTGTCGCAGTTTTCCTTACTACCTCAGGGTGAAGTTGAAGCTTCTGAACGGGTGATGAACATGGTCAACCAAATGGATAAAGAAGGTTTTGGGAATTGTACTAACACAGGTGCTTGCGAAATTGAATGTCCAAAAGGTATTTCTCTGGAGAACATAGCACGAATGAACAGAGAATATTTATCGGCTTCTGTGGCGGGGTAATTTTGTTTTAAAAATTAATATTGACCTCAAAGATTGGTGTTTACCGAGTCTTTGAGGTTTTTTTATTTTTTTACTATCTTTTTATTTATATGACCGTTAGAAGTTTTAATTTTTAAAATGTAAATTCTTTGTCTTAATTTGCTTACATCAAGTTGATTATTTTCTAAACCGTCTTGTTTTAAAACAATTCTTCCGCTTAAATCATTAATAAGAAGCTCTTGAATATTTGTTTGATTACTTTCAATAAACAGATCATTTACAACAGGATTAGGATATATTTTTACATTTTGTCTTAAAAACGCCTCCTATCTTAACACATTATCATAAAATGTAGCGACACTGCCTTCGCTGTTAGTGATATCAAGATAAATTGTGTTGTTTTGGGTTGTAAATACGTAAGAAAATGGTTCATGCCAGCTAACCATAAAAACATCGAAGAAAAACTCATTTTGAAAAAAATCTTCTATATCCATTAAATCTTCTTCATTAGGACATACTTGAAATGGAATACTTGAAAAGGCTACTGTAAAATTCTGGATATTATCATTATACACTAAATTACCATCAACAAAAACACAATTACCAAAATTGTAATAATTGGGATTTTGAAATATACCGTTAAAAATTATATTATCAGGAACAACCAAAGTTGAATCTGCTGTAACAATTTTCTCTAAACGCCAAGTGTGGTTTTCAAGTGGTGTAACTTGTGGATGACTTGAACATAAAATTAAGAAAAATATAAATATTGAAATAGGTTTCATAACTTTTGCTTTAGTTTTTGATTAAGTTTTTGGTGTCTAAAACTTGTCCTGATCAGATTTTATATCATAATTCTTAAAAAAATAATTCATTCTTTTACCAATTTTTGGACTAAAACGCCTTGATTTGTTTTAATCTGTAAAATGTAAAAACTTTGTGCTAAATCACTTAAATCTAATTGATTATTCTCAAAATAATCATATTTTTTTAGTAATCTCCCTTGCAAGTCAAATATAGAAATGCTCTGTAAAACAACATCATAGGATCTGATAGTGAGCATATCTTTTAAAGGGTTTGGGTAAATGAAAATATTATTCTCTAAAAATTCCTCCCGACTCAATAAAATATCATAAAAAGTGGCTACACTCCCTTCATTATTTGTGATGTCTAGATAAATTTTGTCTGGTGTTGTTGTAAATACATAAGAAAAAGGCTCAAAAGTTGTTGTTTGATTTGAATTACTGAAAATGTAGTTGTCTTGGAAAAATAATTCTATGTCTAATAATATAGGTTGGTTTGGGCAAGGGGAAATTGGAGTTCCTAATTCAGGTTCATCAATTTCAAAATTTTGAGAAGGGTCATTAAAAATTGCTAATCCAGAAAGTGGTGAACAATTCCCAAATTCAAAAAAATTATCAATAAATACCGCCTCAAAAACTATGTTATTGGGTACAACAAGTATGGAATCAGCAGTAACTATTTTTTCAAGCTTCCAGTTATGATCTTCTAAAGGAGGAATTTGTGCATAAACTCCTAAATCAATCATTATTAGAAGTATTAGTGTAGCACAAAACTTAAATTTGTAGTTGTTGTGTTGTTGTGTTGTTGTGTATCATAATAAATGATTTGTTAACAAATATTAACTATATTTTAGTAAAATACAAGTTTTAAATGTTAAAATATTATATATGGTCAAAAATAAAT
>CAYMXD010000161.1:0-5630 GCA_964394095.1 uncultured Mesohalobacter sp.
CGGCATTTTTATTCACTAGCGTACTGCTATTTATGAGTTTAGGTAGCCTGACAACGGCTTTGCACCTCCCCGAGAACCAGCTTCAGCACCTGGTACATTTGAATTTGAACCAAACCAAAGCTTTGCCAATAAAAGCTGAAATAAGCGAGGTATTAAGATCAAACAATTATGAGCATAAATTTATACTGGACAACATCAAAATTGAAGGTAAAACTTACCGAGGGAAAATTTTATGGCAGGTTTCAAAAGATGTTGATATTACTGAGCTGTATGTGGGTAAAACATTGTTGTTTTATACCAATCTAAAAGGCTTTCAAAAGCCTAAAAATCCGCAGTATTTTGATTATGCCGGTTTTATGCACAACAGAAATGTTTATGCTGTAATTAATGAGGATCATTTTGAACGTTTTCCGGGGAATGGTTTTAGCTTAAACGCCATAAGCGCTGAACAACGTCAAAACATAGTCTTAGCCCTACGAAAAGCTGGGTTTGAGGAAAAACATTTAGAATTGATGCAAGCTTTAATTTTGGGTCAAAAACAGGCGATTAATCGGGAAACTTATAATGACTTTGCAGAAGCCGGTGTGGTGCATATTCTCGCGGTCTCGGGTTTGCACGTGGGGATTGTTTTGCTCATGATTCAGGTTTTACTCCGACCACTACTTCGACTTCCTAAATACGGTCGTCCTCTAATGGTTATTTTAAGTATTTTGCTTTTATGGTGTTTTGCCGCTTTAGCTGGGTTTTCACCTTCGGTGATGCGAGCATCAACCATGTTTAGCTTTTTAGCACTGGGTCAGTTAAACCGGCGAAAAACGAACAGCATTAATATGTTGTGTTTGTCAGCTTTGGTGTTATTATTGATTAAGCCTCAGTTTTTATTTGAAGTCGGGTTTCAATTATCTTATGCGGCGGTATTTGCGATTGTAATGCTGTACCCGGTCTTTTCAAAAATGTACCAGCCGAGACTTAAGATTCCTAAACTGTTTGTGGATACGGCTTATGTTAGCTTGGCGGCTCAGATTGGCGTTTTGCCATTTCAATTATATTACTTTCATCAGTTTCCGGGTTTGTTTTTGTTAGGAAATATCGTGGTTATACCGTTTTTAGGGATTTTGTTATCCGGGGGTATTTTATGTGTTTTTTTATCACTTATGGGGATTTTAATTTCACCATTGGTTAAAATATACGCTTGGGTTTTAGATGCGTTGATAAGCTTTGTAGATTGGTTAGCGGCTTTTAAAGCCTTTGTGATTCAGGATATTTTTTTCACTAAACCAATGTTTTTAGCGCTGTTGGTTTTGGTATTTTTGTTTAGTATCATGTTAAGAGAATTTAGAGTTAAACCCATTTCAAGCTTTTTAATCGCCAGCTTAATTTTTTCAATGGTCACGATTGATGAGTTAGTTGAAATTCATCAAAAATCGGAATTGGTTATTTTTCATAAATATAGAGCATCAATAATAGGTGTCAAGCAAAAGGACAGATTGAATATTTATTCAGATACTTCAAATAGTTCTAAAGATGATTACTGGCTTAAGAATTACAAATTATTGAATAGAATTAAGCGTGTAGAATTTCAGCCTTTAGCTAACACGTATTCAATTGGCAATACACATTTATTAAGGATAGACAGTACGGCGTTTTACACTTCAGATTTTAAAACTGATGTTTTATTGCTGAGTGGGTCGCCGGATTTGCATTTAGAAAAACTCATAACCAAAGTAAAGCCAAAACAAATCATTGTTGATGCTAAGAATTACAGGAGTTATGTGGATAGGTGGAGAAAAACTTCAGAGGAGTATAAAATTCCATTTCATTCTATTTACAAAAAAGGCGCACTCAGTTTTGATTTAGACTGAATTTAGAATTTAAAAACTAAAGATTTCCTGCGATAGGGTTTCACATCATTTGTTGAAGTAAAATAGTGAGTTATTGGTATACAATTCCTTTGATTATTATTCACGTTAAAACACTAAGCATTTTTATATTGAAAACTTATATTTGCAAAAAATTATTTTATGAGCCAGCTTTTATGTGTAGGGACTGTTGCCTTTGACAAGATTGAAACCCCTTTTGGTAAAACAGATAAAATTTTAGGAGGTGCGGGGACTTACATTGGCTTGTCGGCTTCAAATTTTAAAGGGGTAGATATTGGGATTGTATCGGTAATTGGCGAAGATTTCCCGCAGGAGTATATCGATATTTTTAAGGAAAGACATATCAATATAGAGGGATTAGACATTGTAAAAGGTGGAAAGAGTTTCTTCTGGAGTGGGCGCTACCATAACGATATGAATACACGCGATACCTTAGACACTCAGCTCAATGTCTTAGAAAATTTCAATCCTGTAGTACCTGAAACCTATAAAAATGCTGATATTGTAATGTTGGGAAATTTACATCCGGCAGTACAGCTTAGTGTTATTGAACAGGTTAAAAATCCTAAACTTATAATTCTGGATACGATGAATTTTTGGATGGACACGACTTTGGAATTGTTGCATCAAGTAATTTCAAAAGTAAATGTGATTACCATTAATGATGAAGAAGCTAGGCAGCTTTCCGGCGAATATTCATTGGTGAAAGCGGCCCGAAAGATAAGAGATATGGGACCGGATTACGTAGTCATTAAAAAAGGTGAGCACGGTGCATTGTTGTTTTATAATGATGAAATGTTCTTTGCCCCGGCATTACCTCTTGAAGAAGTTTTTGATCCCACAGGTGCAGGAGATACTTTTGCTGGTGGTTTTGCAGGCTATTTGGCACAGACCGAAGATATTTCGTTTAAAAACATGAAACGCGCTATCATTCACGGTTCTAATTTGGCATCGTTTTGTGTGGAAAAGTTTGGCACCGAAAAAATGCTCAATTTAAACGAAAATGAATTGAAATCACGTTTAGAAAACTTCGAGTCCCTCACCCAATTTGAAATTAATTTAACATAAGACTGTGAAATACACTCTTAATATTAAACCCCTATGAGCGAATTGATAAAACACGAGTGTGGTATTGCACAGCTCAGGTTATTAAAACCTTTATCTTATTATAAAGAAAAATATGGTACACCGTATTATGGTATAAACAAGATGTACCTTATGCTGGAAAAGCAACATAACCGAGGTCAGGATGGTGCGGGTTTTGCTAGCGTAAAACTAGATATGGATCCGGGTTACCGCTATATTAGTCGCTACAGGTCTAATCAGCCACAACCCATACAGGATGTGTTTGAAACCATTAACGAACGCATAAATAAAGAAATGGCGCTTCATCCTGAATATCATGGAGATATTGAAGCTCAAAAACAAAATTTACCCTATCTAGGAGAGCTCATGCTTGGTCATGTACGTTACGGGACCTACGGCAAAAATAGTCTAGAAAGCGTTCATCCATTTCTGCGTCAAAATAACTGGATGCATAGAAACTTAATCATGGCGGGTAATTTTAATATGACCAATGTTAATGAATTGTTTCAAAATTTGGTTAAGTTAGGTCAGCATCCTAAAGAAAAAGCGGATACCATTACCGTTATGGAAAAGATAGGGCACTTTTTAGATTCTGAAGTGCGCAAAGTTTATAAAAAATTACGAGCAGAAGGTTATAATAAACAGGAAGCTTCTCCGCATATAGTAGATAAAATTAGGATTTCAAAAATTTTGAAGAAATCTTCAAAAGACTGGGACGGCGGTTATGTGATGGCAGGACTGCTTGGTCATGGTGATGCTTTTGTGCTTCGTGACCCTAGTGGAATAAGACCAGCCTTTTACTATCATGATGATGAAATAGCGGTTGTTGCCTCAGAACGGCCGGTGATTCAAACGGCTTTTAATGTACCATTAGAAAAAGTAGTAGAATTGAAACCCGGTAATGCGTTGATAACTAAACGGGATGGACGTGTAGTTGAAAAGGAAATCATAAAGCCTTTAGAAAAGAAAGCCTGTTCTTTTGAGCGCATTTATTTTTCTCGAGGTAGTGATGCCGATATATATAAAGAACGGAAAATGCTGGGTAGATTACTCATGCCGGAAGTGCTAAATGCCATAGATTTTGATACCAAAAATTCTGTGTTTTCATTTATTCCAAATACTGCTGAAACATCCTTTTACGGTATGGTTGATGCTGCTCAGGATGAATTGAACCGTCAAAAAAATGAGAAAATTTTAAAAGAGCGTGAACAGCTTACGGATACAAGACTTAATGAAATTCTTTCTCAAAAACTGCGTACAGAGAAAATTGCGATTAAAGACGCCAAGCTAAGGACGTTTATTACCGAAGATTCTAGTAGAGATGATTTAGTTGCTCACGTTTATGATGTGACCTATGGGGTAGTTAAACCGGAAGACCATCTCGTAGTGATTGATGATAGTATTGTTCGTGGTACAACTTTAAAGAAAAGTATTATTAAAATTCTTGACAGGCTAGGTCCAAAACAAATCGTAATCGTTTCCTCAGCACCACAAATCCGCTATCCGGACTGTTATGGTATAGATATGGCAAGATTAGAGGATTTTGTAGCTTTTAGGGCAGCATTGGCTTTACACAAAGACCAAGGCACTTATGATAAGGTGATTAATGAGGTGTATAAGAAGTGCAAAGCACAAGATGAGCTAAGCAAAACCGCTGTAGACAACTATGTGAAAGCTATTTATGCGCCGTTTACTTATGAACAGATTTCAGAAAAAATTGCAGAATTGCTAAGTGACGACAGTATCAATTCTAAAGTTAAGGTCATATATCAAACTGTAAACAATCTTCATAAAGCTTGTCCAGACCATACTGGAGACTGGTACTTTACAGGAGATTACCCTACAATTGGCGGGAGTAAAATTGTCAATAAGGCTTTTATCAACTTTTTTGAAGGTAATAAAAAGCGTGCATACTAGACGCAACGTTTTATCAAGCTTTACATCTACTCTAAGATACTAATTTGCATATATTTGTCGTTTTACCAATCACAAACCAAATACTATGAGTGAGCATTCTACAAAATCTTCTACAAATGATGATGAGATTGATTTGAATGTGGTGTTTAAAGCCATACAGAATTTCTTCTTAAATATATTGAAAACTGTTTTTAGTGTTTTTACATTCTATTACAGACACAAGTTTATACTTTTAGGTTTAATAGTTTTAGGTGCAGTTTTAGGGTACTTCTACGAGCAAAATGTAGATAAAACATATACTAACGATTTGCTTGTTATCCCTAATTTTACTAGCTCTGAATACCTGTATTCAAAAATAGAAACACTAGATAAAAAACTATCGCAACAAGACTCACTATTTTTAAAAGATATTTTTGGGGTTAACTATAAATCTGTAAAATCAATACATGCTAAACCAGTTGTAGATATCTATAGTTTTGTATCACGTAATGAAACTAATCAGGAGCTTTTTGAGCTTTTATTTGAAGAAGAAGGAAATATTGAATTTATAGAAAACCCAATCAATAGTAGGAGCTTTAAATTTCACCATATATATTTAGAAATAAAGGGCGATAAGCAGCATAAAGAATTATCAAAGGCCCTACTTGCTTACATCAACGATAACGAATATTTTAATGACCTTAGAAACATTACAATAGACAATTTTAATTTACAGCTTAGGGAAAATAAAGAGATTATAACACAAAT
>CAYMXD010000162.1:0-5625 GCA_964394095.1 uncultured Mesohalobacter sp.
ACTAAACCAAAAAACAGAAACACAAATACATCGCCCATTCCTCGGTAGCCGTAAGCAGAATCGCCAACGGTGTATTTGATAGCGGCCCAAATGGCTAAAATACCCAGCACAAAAAATCCTAAAGATAATAGTGTATTTTCAAAACCAAAAGCCAATAGAATAAGGCTTGTAGCTGATATAAAACTCAAGATGGAGGTAATGATTAAGCCGGATTTGAAATTTTGCCTTGAAATCTTACCCGATTGAAAAGCTCGTTGTGGGCCAAGGCGTTCTTCGTTATCTGTCCCTTTTACGCCATCGCCATAATCATTGGCAAAATTAGACAAAATCTGAAACAATAAAGTCGTAAGAATCGCTAAACCAAAAATCATCCAATTGAAATTACCCTGATAAACCGCATAACCACTCCCGACTAAAATCCCGGATACAGACAAAGGCAAAGTTCTTAGCCTTGCTGCATTAACCCAAGCCAAAACCTTAGAATTCGCCATTTATATCCCTGTATAATTAAAAGGTGTTATGCTTCTAAGCTCTGTTTTAATGTGCTCATCAACCTCTAATGTTTCAATAAAATCACTGATGGATTTCTGGTTAATTTGAGTGTTGGTACGGGTTAAAGTTTTAAGGGTTTCGTAGGGATTGGGATAATTTTCACGACGGAGTATGGTTTGAATAGCTTCGGCAACAACAGCCCAATTTTGCTCTAAATCAGCCTGAATTGCAGATTCATTGAGCAGTAATTTATTCAACCCCTTAAGCGTCGATTTAAAAGCTATAAACGTGTGACCAAACGGCATTCCAATCGTTCTTAAAACCGTACTATCGGTCAAATCACGTTGTAATCTACTTACGGGTAATTTAGCTGAAAGATGTTCGAACAAGGCGTTGGCGATACCTAAATTCCCTTCAGAATTTTCAAAATCTATGGGGTTAACTTTATGCGGCATGGCAGAAGACCCGACTTCGCCCTTTTTAATTTTTTGTTTAAAGTAATTCATAGAAATGTAGGACCAGCAGTCACGGTCTAAATCTACAATGATGGTGTTAATGCGTTTTAAGGCATCACACAAGGCCGCTAAATTGTCGTAATGTTCTATCTGTGTGGTTGGAAAAGAATAAGACAAGCCTAGATATTCTTCAGTAAACCTTTTACCAAATGCTTTCCAGTCAACATCCGGATAGGCTAAATGATGGGCATTAAAATTTCCTGTTGCTCCGGCAAACTTTGAAGAAAACGGTATTTCTAAAAGCTGTTTTTTTTGCTCGAGTAATCGTACGGCAAACACTTTAATTTCTTTACCCAATCGTGTTGGTGAAGCCGGTTGACCATGGGTTTTGGCCAACATGGGAATGTCTTTCCAAGATTCACTTAAATCTAATAGTTTAGCAATCAATTCATCTAATAATTTGATATACTCTTCTTTTACCGCTTCTTTTAAAGATAATGGAATACTGGTATTATTGATGTCCTGAGAAGTCAATCCAAAATGTATAAATTCTTTGTACTTGGTTAAACCTAAGTTTTCAAATTTATCTTTTAGAAAATACTCCACAGCTTTAACATCGTGGTTGGTGGTTTGTTCTATCGTTTTAATCTGTTTCGCATCTTCCAAATCAAAACCCTTGTACAATTTTCTCAATCCGTCTTTTTGGAGTTGTTTTAATTGAGGCAAATTCTTTAAGTTCAAGTCACAAATAGCGATAAAATATTCAACTTCTACCCTAACTCTATATTTGATTAATGCATATTCGCTAAAATACATATTGAGTTCAGAGGTTTTACCTTTATATCGGCCATCTATCGGTGAAATGGCTTGAAGTGCTTCGTCCATGAATTTTTATTGAGAATTGAGTAAAATACGTTTAATTTTTTGCATCCCGGAAGATGCATTTTCTGCAAAAATATGAAGATTTTTAGATTCTGAAATATCCGGATTGGGGTCAACTAAATAAATTGGTGTACCTGGTCTCACATAATTTTTGAGTCCTGCGGCAGGATAAACTTGTAAAGATGTACCCACGATAATCAAAATATCTGCATCTTTTGTAATTTGCACAGCATCTGTCATTGCGGGGACAGCTTCACCAAACCAAACTACATGCGGGCGCAATTGGTTTCCGTGTTCATCTTTATCTCCAGAATTTAAATCATCTCTCCAGTCTATGATAGTATTTGGATCATTTACCGGTCTCGCTTTAAAAAGCTCGCCATGCAGATGTAAAACCTTAGTACTTCCAGCTCTTTCATGAAGGTCATCAACATTTTGGGTAATTACATCAACATCAAAATCAGATTCTAGTTCTGCAATACTTCGATGAGCATCATTAGGTTCTGCGGTTTGGAGTTGCCGGCGTCTTTGGTTATAAAATTCAAACACCAACTCTGGGTTTTTCTGAAATCCTTCTGGTGTTGCCACCTCCATGACATCGTGGCCTTCCCATAAACCATCTTCATCTCGAAAGGTTTTCAATCCACTCTCAGCACTTACACCGGCACCAGATAAAACAACAACTTTCATAATAAAATTTTATTCGGGGTTAACAGCTTTGTAGTTTTCGTAACAATTACTTATAGCATCAAGCAATTGAAGATCGTTGGCTTCTTCTATATAATCTTTAGAATAATTGCAGCGTTTTAATATTTTTTCAATATCTGTAATCGATATTTGAAGAACCGCAGACAGGGTTTCACGGTTATATTTGTCAACCAACAAATCTCGAATAGACTTATCTTCTTTCATTTGCCTTAACTTTTTCATCTGTTTGGGCTTCTTGCCAAAAACATTGTAAAGCAAATCTGTTGGATTAAAAATAGCGTCTAAAGTTTTGGAAAAGGAGCTTTTCTGATAATTACCTCCTTCATATCCATAGTCTAAACCCGAAATCTGATATCTGAAATTATCGTAAACAGGAATGTTTTTTGCATCTATTTCTAAGTAACCGGTCAGCTTAATTTCTTTTACAGTAACTTCTTCTAATGCTATGGCTACTTCGGTCATTTTTACTTTAACTTCACCAAATTTTATCCAATCGTCGTTTACCCGAACCTGCATCGATTTAAAGCCCACGTAAGAAAAATATAGGGTATCATTTATAGCTGCCTTAATTTGAAATTCGCCTTTGCGATTAGTCACAGTTCCTTTTACTGTGTTGGTATTGATGATATTAGCATTGAAAATAGGAACATCATTAGCAGCATTAAGTACCTGCCCCTTAATAGTGTAATATTCTTTATCATTGTCTTGGGAATGCATTGTAAAGCAACCTAGAACAAATATGAAAATGTATAATATGTTTTTCATTGGTCTAAAATACTTAAATTCCAATAAAAGTTTTGACATACCTGAATACTTAATGCAAAAATTAACAGATTAACTCTTTCGGCGTCTTTCTAAAGATTTGTTTCTGCTTTGGTTCTTTCCTTTCCTATGTTTTTTGGGTTTAAATCCTTTACCTCTATTTGACTTTCCTCTGGAATTACTTCTTCCTGAACCGCCCTTATCTTCTGTAATTTCAACATTAACCGATCTGCCGTTATAATTAAAATTTTCAAATGTACTGAATACTTTTTGCTCGGTAGATTTTGGGGTATTAAAAAATGAAAACGTTTTTTTAACATCAACTTTTCCTACTTCGTCCCTACCTAAGTTAAGTTGCTCTTTCAAGAAGTCTTTAAGTGACATCCAGTTAAACCCGTCTTTTTCGCCGACATTTATAAAAAATCGGTTCTCATCACCAAAAGATTTACCTCCTGATGATTTTTCTTTTTTAGCTGTTTTCTCAAGTTGTTCTGCACTCGGTGCATTCTTGTAGTAGTTATAAAAACGCGTGAATTCTACGCTGAAGAATTTTTTTATTAACTCTTCTTTGTCTAAATCGCCTAAAACTTCATAAAGCTTTGGTAAGATAGCATCTATATCATGGTTTACCTCTGTGTTTTTAATGTTTTCTGCCAGATAAAACATTTGGCTTTCGCAGATTTCTTCAGAGGTTGGTAATTTTTCATGAGAAAAACTCTGACCAATGATTCGTTCTATATTTTTGATTTTACGTTGCTCACTTTTAGTGATAATTACAAAAGATTTTCCTGTTTTACCGGCACGCCCGGTTCTACCACTTCTGTGGGTATATATTTCAGTTTCATCCGGGAGTTGATAATTGATAACGTGTGTAATATCTTCTACATCTATTCCTCGAGCAGCAACATCTGTCGCCACAAGCATTTGTACCTGCTTGTTTCTAAAGCTTTTCATGACCAAATCTCTTTGGTTTTGGCTTAAATCGCCATGAAGTGCAGCTGCGTTGTAGCCATCTTCAATGAGTCGTTCTGCAACTTTTTGAGTATCGCGTTTTGTTCTGCAAAATATAACTGCGTAAACATCAGGGTTGGCATCGACTAAACGTTTTAAAGCATTATATCTATCTCTAGCACCTACCATAAAATAGGAGTGACTAACACTTTTTGTAGAAACATTTTTTTGACCAACGGTTATTTCAACCGGCTTATTCATAAATTTCTTAGCAATGACCGAAACTTCTTTAGGCATGGTTGCACTAAACAGCCAGGTGCTTTTTTCCTTAGGACTATGCGAAAGTATTTTTGTAATATCTTCAAAAAACCCCATGTTCAGCATCTCATCGGCTTCGTCTAGGACGCAATAATCGATTTTAGATATATCTATGATTCGTCGCTTAATCATATCTTTCATTCTTCCGGGCGTAGCGACAATAATCTGAGCGCCACGATTTATTTTTTTAGCTTGGTCTTGTAGACTAGCTCCACCATAAATGGGAACAATATTCAATCTGTCGATATATTTAGCGTAGGCTTCAAGCTCTTTAGCGATTTGCAAACAGAGCTCTCTGGTGGGCGATAAAATTAACCCCTGTGTTTGCTTTTGCTTAGCATCAGTAAGTTGCAACATAGGAAAACCAAAAGCTGCTGTTTTTCCTGTTCCGGTTTGTGCTAGAGCAACTAAATCTGTTTTTTGTCCTAAAAGGATGGGAATACTTTGTTTTTGAACATCACTTGGTGTTTCAAAGCCCAAGTCGTCAATGGCTTTAAGAAGGTTTTCCTGTAAGCCTAATTCTGAAAAATTTGTCATAAAAATAAAATGAGTGCAAAGATACGTTTTTAAATTGGCAATGCAGTACTAATTGTTAATTATCAAAATGTTGATTGGTAGGCCTCCAAAAGTTTGGAAACAATACCACTAAGCTGGATAATATGAGAACTAAGACATTTTGGTTTAGGGTCTTGCTAGCTAGCACTGCATTTCAAAGCTATCATTGCTTAAATATAATTCGTTTATCCACATCATTACCCTATTTCATTTCTCAAGATAAATGTTAATTTCAACTTTAATTCTTAATCTTATTGATGTCAATTAAGTGATGAAATTATTGGCAACAGGATAAAAATATCAAAGCTTATTCATGGCATTTATTTTGGGTTGATGGCATTAGTAAAGTCTTTTATGCTTTTAATTATATAAGCTTTAAGCTATACATGGGGATAATCTAAAGCACTTAAATTATCTAATAGGCTTATCTATTTAAATAATATCTTAATTGACTTAGGCGTTTAACCAATACATTTATATGTTGATAATCAATTACATAAAA
>CAYMXD010000163.1:0-5622 GCA_964394095.1 uncultured Mesohalobacter sp.
TTGAGATAGAATGAAAACAAGCTTAGTATTGTGAGGCTTTTCTGCTAAAAAAACGCTCTAAAGCTATGGAGAAATGATTGATTTTTATGGAAAAGTAGGTTATTGGTATGATATGGAAGAGAATCATCAAACTTCAGACAGCACACACTGTTTAAATCTCAAAAAGATGGTTGATGCTTTTTTGATGAAAACTAAAGGATAGACATAAAATTTAATATTAAAAAAAGCACAGAACTAAAGCTGTGCTTTTTAAATCATAGATTGATTAATCTGTAGCTAAATTTTCATAAACAGCTATCAATGAACTACCCCTGGGCAGAGCCATCGGGGTATTGAACCCAAGATCCCGCTGATACTGAATCAAGTTCAGCACATAAAAGCGGCATTAGCCTGCCTTTGCCGGCGAGGCAGTTTCAACTAACTACTTTGAATTCATAGCTTCGCTATTTTTCAAAGTTGAGTTTCACTAATAAGTAATCTGAATTTTGATTTAAACAGACTTAATTAAAGACTTCATTTACTCAAGGTAGAACAAATTCTATAAATTAGGATTGGATATTTTTAAATCACCTGAAATTTCTATATTTTCTACCTCTTCAGTAGTTTCTGCTATATCAAATTCTGCTGTAAAACTCATATTAAAGTTGGCAAAAGCGGTTTCTCCGGGTGTATCCGGGATATCTTGTGGTATCAATTCTAAGTTTGAAATGCTAATGCTTCCCGAGTTTGAAAAATAATTAACCCCATTAGCTTGAATGTTTATCAAAGATGTTTGTGGGTTTTCATCATCATAATTTAAGGGTGAATCTACCGGCGCAGGATTTCCATTAATTAGAATAATTGAGCTGCTTAATGTAATACCATTTGATTCTGTATCGGTAATGGAAACCGTAATAAGCTCACCATCATTATCCGGACTTTCAAACCAAATACCGCCAACAGTTATTTGCGGCGCGTCATTTGAACTTATACTATTTCTTGTAAAATCTCCTTCGCCTTCAATACTTATATCGTAAGAGGATTCATCTTCATTTGTGGGGTTGCTATTACCTGAGTTATCATCATCATCACTACTACAGGATAATAACATTATACTGAAAATTGCTACTAAAAAGATTGTTGTTGTTTGACTAAATTGCTTTGTAAAGTTCATAAATTATAGTTTTTTAAATTGTACTCTTCTGTTTTGTTTTTTCCCTTCTTCGTTATCATTGGAGGCAATAGGTTCACTTTCACCCTTACCGACAGGGATTAATCGGCCTGCTTGTAGATTGTGATGCTTAACGAGATAATCTACAACAGCTTGAGCTCTTTCTTTTGAAAGTGTTTGATTGTCCTCCTTTTTTCCATCGTTGTCGGTATGACCAATAATTAAAAATTGCATATCTGTTTTTTCTGCCAAAACATCACCGATCTTTTGCAGAATATCTTGAGATTGAGCCTGAATTGTGGAAGACCCTGTATCAAACAAAATCTTATTTGTAGTAAGGTTTCCCTTAAGTAACTTAGAACGAATATCTTTAGATTCTTCTGTTATCTTGATATCTTTTATAGCAACTACAGATTCATTGTCCCTTAAATTATCTCTTATGATTCTTAAATAATTTCCCGTTTCGTCTCCTAAAAATGAAGGCAAATCCAATACTTTTTGATTGTCTAAATACAATCTAAACCGATTTTTATTTTTTACTATAGCAATATGGGTTTCGCGTTCCAGAAATTGATTGAAATTGAGGGTTTTTACATTTTCAACTTTTAACACATCTTCTCCCCAGTTTTTGACTTTAATTTTTTCATTTCTTCCTTTCTTTACACCACTAACTGGTAATTCTACCGAAGCCCCGGAACTGGTTTGATCAAGTTTTTTATAAAATTTCTTTTCACTGATAAATTGAATAAAAAGGCTATTACCATAACCTTGGAGGTCACGAGTGATAAGATCAAGTTCTACAACACAATTTTCAGGAAGAGGGTCTACATCGAGTAAAACTTGAGAATCGCTATAGATGTATAAAGCCTTGGTATCGTTAAAACTAATAATTTCTCCACCGAGGTTGGTTTGCCAATTAACAGGAAAATCTCCTTTTTTATCCTTATCAAAATTCTCAAAGAAAAGCACATCCCCGTCAGGAAAAAAATGACTACCGGTTACAATTTCAGAATTTTCACCGTCTTCATTTTTATTTATGCTGTCTTTAGATTGTTGACTTGAATCCTTTTCTTTAGATTTCTTGTTTTCTTTTTGTTTTTTCTTTTTCTTTTTACCAAAAATACCTTTAATGGTTTCTTTGGTGGTTTTCTTAGTTTCTTCAACTGCTTCGTCTTCTGCAGTTTCTTTTGCAGCTTCTTTTACCTTTTCAAATATCTGAGCCTGTGCATATTGCGATAGGCCAAGAAAGCTTATAAACAATACTAATATTCTTAAATATTTCATAGTTTTAATTTTTTATAGACATGTTTTGTATTTCATACTCAGAAGCTTTTATGGTTTTACTTATTTCCTTAAAAGCTACACATGTCATTTTAGTTTGTGTCTTATTATCTTTAGCATTTATAATCTTGGTTTCCAGCATCACAGATTGTTTGGGGATTTGTAATTGTTGTTGAACTTCTTTATAGAAAGGTTTCATAGAATTCATCTCAAATACCTCATAAAAATTATAGTCCAATTCATCGGTATAATAAATTTCGTAGTGGTAATTGGGCGTTTCTACAAATTTGCCTTGAGCTTTGAAACCGGCTATATTTTTGGGTGGCAAATCTTTAACTTTAGCATTGCTAAAGTCTACATTGTGATTAAAATTATTTTGAGAATTCATCGGCGTTTGAATAGCCATTTTCATTCCATTTTGGTCTATGAGACTAAACAGGTTTTTGT
This sequence comes from uncultured Mesohalobacter sp., assembly GCA_964394095.1. GTDB lineage: Bacteria > Bacteroidota > Bacteroidia > Flavobacteriales > Flavobacteriaceae > Psychroflexus. Next base: position 2,879 of record CAYMXD010000163.1, read on the forward strand.
TTTCCGGGTTTAACAACACCACCACATCCATCCCTGCTTGATTGGCTATCATGCCCAGGTAGGCTTTCTCGTCGTCTAACAGGAATGAAAATTCTACATTTTCACTTTCTATGGTTTCAATTTTAATATCATATTGATAATCGAAAGTAACGTCGTTTAGTTGTGCTGCAATGTAATTTGAAAACAACAAAAACACCAAAATCATTGAAATACTTCTATTTTTCATTACACTAATTTTAGTCAAAACTATAAGTTTAACATCATGCCAAAAAACGCTAAATTGTTTAGGGCCGTTTTCAATTATTATTTGGCTGTTATGAGTTGGTATTTGGTTAAAAGCTGGATATTTGAGTGCTTTAAAAACAGATTGAAATTGAAAATCATTGATATACTACTGAATACTAATCAAATTTGACCTATTAATAAGTCTATAAAATCTTTACCGAATTATTTTTTACTTTTGAACTATTATGAATAAACTAAAATCTGTAATTATAGACGACGAGCTCAATGCTATAAAAACCTTAGAGTGGGAATTGGGTAACTTGGGTAAGATGGTTGAAATCGAAGCAAAATTCACCAAAGCCAATGAGGCCGTAGAGTATTTAACTTATAATGCTCACAACATAGATTTGATTTTTTTAGACATCCAAATGCCCAAGCTGAATGGTTTTGAATTTTTGGATAAATTTAAAAGTAGAACTTTTGAAGTCATTTTTATTACAGCTTATGATGAATACGCCATAAAAGCCATTAAAGAATCTGCCATAGATTATATTTTAAAACCCGTAGATATAGATGAGCTCGAACAGGCCGTAAAAAAAGTAATAGCCCTAAGACATGAAACAAAACCAGAGAGAGGGAAAATCACCATTCCATTGGAAAACAAGTTGATGTTTCTTGATCCTAAAGATATTGTGTATTGTAAAAGCGATGGAAATTATTGTAAAATAAATACTAAATCACAATCTTATTTCGTGTCAAAAACTTTGAAATATATAGAAGAGCTTTTGCCAAAAGCAATTTTTTACAGGATTCATCAATCTTATATTATTAATCTTAAAAACATAATATCCTTTGATAAATCAACAAATTACGTGATGCTGGATAATGATAAGGAGCTGCCTGTTTCAAGGTCTAAACGCCGTGAGTTTTTAGAACAACTGTAAAAGATGGAATTTGATCCTTTAAATTTTCTATGGCATATTACGGCAGCAACGCTGTTTTTAATGACCTTGTTCACCTTTACAATTACCATAAAATCAAAACTAAAACCCTTTTATGCTTACTGTGTTTACAGTTTTTTCTTGCTGATATATATTATTTTCAATTCATCTTATCACAATTTCGGAGGAAATATATCAGGTGTTCAATACGATATTTATTTGACCTTTAGATGGTTAGTTCAAATCATCTACAATTGCGCTTATATATTCTTTTTTATTCACTTACTTGAGATAAAAAAACATTTAAAAGAGTTTGAAAAGCGATTAAGAATTAGTGTTTTAAGTCTTTTGATTTTTTCTTTTCTATTGGGGGTAGTAAGTATTATGATAAGAAACGGGCATTTATTTGAAGATTATTTCAAATTTGTGTTTACACCAATTATTTCAATTATAGGAATAGTATGTTTAATTAAATTATGGAAAATACCGGGGCATTTAAAAGTCTATTTCTTTATAGGAGGTTTATTCTATCTCACATTTGCATTAACAGCACTATTGATGTCGATTTTTGAAATTAATATCGATGAAAACGCCAAGGGTTTGGCACCTTTATCTTACTTCTATCTTGGTGTTATCATCGAACAAATTTTCTTTGGCTTTGCGTTGGCTTATTTTATTCAAAACATCAACAAAAATTATAAGGAAGCCTTAGAAAGCAATTTGCATCTCAAAGACAAGCACAACCAAGAATTAAGTAAAAAGCTAACTGAACAATCTAAGCAACTCAAGAAAATGGCTGAGGAAGCGAAAGCTAAAAAAGTGGCATACATAAAATCGCATTATGATGCCAAACTCAATGAATCCAGATTATCATCTTTACAAAGTAAAATGAATCCTCATTTTATTTTCAATGCTTTGAACTCTATAAAAGCCTATCTTATAGATAACGATAAACGAAAGGCCATCAACTATATGAATAGGTTTTCTAAACTGGTTCGGAGAATTTTAGAAAGCTCAAGAATAGAAAGTATTTCTTTAAAGAAAGAGCTTGAAATCATACAGCTTTACGTCGATATTGAAAATACAAGGTTTAATAATGAAATAGATTTTGCTATTTTAAATTTAAGTAAGGATGAAGATTTAGCAGTTAGTTTACCGCCACTTATTCTCCAGCCCTTTGTAGAAAACGCCCTTTGGCATGGCTTATCGGGTATAGATGGAGATAAAAAACTAAGAATAAGAATTAAAAATGATAATGCTATGCCTTATATAGAAATTGAAGATAATGGTGTTGGTCTTAAAAAAAATAAGAAATCAAAAGAAGCCGAAAAAATCAAGAAAAAATCTATGGGCATAAAATTAAATCAAGAACGCTTGTGGGTCTTCAATCAAAAATTTAACACAAACTATTCTTTTGAAATGGCCAATAAGAATGGAAAAACATCAGGTACAATAGTGAGGTTTTACCTTAAGCAAAAAGCAGGTTTATCATGACTTCTAAGCATTGATGTATATACATGACTAAAGTTTCGGAGCTTAAAATAGTTTGAATATATAATTGATTATCATTTGTTTATA
>CAYMXD010000164.1:0-5620 GCA_964394095.1 uncultured Mesohalobacter sp.
AGCGCCCATTTCTATGCTCATATTGCAGACCGTCATGCGGCCTTCCATGCTCATGTTTTCAAAAACATCACCGGCGTATTCACAAAAATAGCCTGTTCCGGAGTCTGTTCCAATCTGAGAAATAATGTATAAAATAACATCTTTTGGCAAAACGCCGGGTTTGAGTGTTCCATTTACGGTGATGCGAAGGCTTTTGGGCTTTTCCAGCAACAAGCACTGACTGGCAAAAACCTGTGCCACCTGGCTGGTGCCAATACCAAAGGCGATGGTACCAAAAGCGCCGTGGGTCGAGGTATGGCTGTCGCCGCAGACAATGGTCATGCCCGGTTGAGTAATGCCCAATTCCGGCGCCATGACGTGAACAATGCCGTTATACTTATGGCCTAAACCATAAAGGGTAATGTTGTTTTCCTCGCAGTTTTTGGTGAGTTGTTCTAATTGCTTCCTGGAAAGCGCATCTTTAACCGGAAGGTGCTGATTTATCGTTGGCGTGTTGTGGTCGGCGGTAGCCACAATTTTATCGGGCCTGGCGATAGGGATATTTCGTTGCTTCAGTTCATTAAAAGCCTGCGGACTTGTGACTTCGTGAATTAAATGCTTATCTATGTATAAAATTTGCGGGCCGTTTTCAACACTATGTACAACATGCGCGTCCCAAACTTTGTCAAATAAGGTCTTTCCCATTATGCGCTTTTAATTCTATTGTAGATATTAGAGGTTTCAATGATGCTATGAATATCATTATCGTAGATTTCTTTTTTGGTGTCTGCAAGGTTTAAAAATATTTCATAAAGATCATCGAGCTGAAGTTTTGTTAATTCATAACCTATTTCTTTTGCTCTGTAGGCCAAAGCCGCTCTTCCGCTTCTGGCTGTAAGCACAATATTAGACTGGTCTATACCTACATCTTTGGGATCCATAATTTCATAAGTTTCGCGATTTTTGATAACACCATCCTGATGTATGCCAGAGCTATGGGCAAATGCATTGGCGCCAACAATAGCTTTATTCGGCTGAACGTACATCCCCATATGTTTTGAAACCAATTGGCTTAAGCTATAAATTTTAGAGGTATCAATGCCGGTTTGGAGATTAAGGTAAGGATGCTGCTTTAATATCATCACTACTTCTTCTAAAGCTGTATTTCCGGCCCGCTCTCCAATGCCATTTATGGTGCATTCTATTTGTCCCGCGCCATTTATAATGGCTTCAACAGAATTGGCCGTAGCTAATCCTAAATCGTTGTGGCAGTGGCAAGAAATCACGGCTTTTTCAATATTAGGGACATGTTCTTTAAGGTATTTTATTTTGGCACCATATTCACTGGGCAGGCAATATCCGGTAGTATCGGGAATGTTAAGAACCGTAGCTCCGGCTTTTACAACAGCCTCACAGACTTTAGCCAGAAAAGCATTGTCTGTGCGCCCGGCATCTTCAGCGTAAAATTCTACATCTTCCACATAAGTTTTGGCATATTTTACGGCTTCAACAGCCCTTTCTAATATTTTGTCCTGTGTGGAATTAAATTTGTGTTTGATATGAGAATCTGAAGTTCCTATTCCGGTATGTATTCTTGGTGTTTTGGCATAGGCAAGGGCTTCTGCGGCGATGTCTATATCTTTTTTGTTTGCTCGGGTCAAGCCACAAACTGAAGCATTTTTGACGGTTTTACAGACTTCAACAACAGACTGAAAATCGCCTGGACTGGACGCTGGAAACCCGGCTTCAATAACATCTACACCAAGTTTATCTAAGGCTTTTGCAATCACGACTTTCTGTTCGGTGTTTAGCTTACATCCGGGAACCTGCTCCCCATCTCTTAAGGTGGTGTCGAAAATTTGGATCTGATTATCAGACATTTTGTACGATTTATTTTGGTTTTAATGAGCGAATGTATATTTTGCTTAATAAATAGATAAACCTTTAAGTATTTAAATACGATGTTCAATTTAAAAATGTGTTTTTAAATATCTAAAAATCAATATGTTGAAATAAAAAGAAATTGATGACTAAAAACAAAAAAGACAACCTTTTTTCTCTAATAAAATCCCTGACCAAGTCTGAAAAGCGCCAATTTAAGCTGTATGTTCAAAGATTAGGGGTCAATAAAGATTCAAAATTTTTGAATCTTTTTAATATTTTAGATAAAGCCAGAACTTATGATGAAAATGCCATACTCGAGACAGGCATTGTGAAAAAACAACAGCTGGCCAATGTAAAAGCACATTTATACAAGCAAATTTTAATCAGCTTGAAATTGAGTCCGTCTCATCAAGATACCAGGTCACAAATAAGAGAACAATTGGATTTTGCATCCATCCTTTATCACAAAGGGCTTTACAAACAGAGCTTAAAAATTTTGGATAAGGCTAAAGAAGTAGCGAAATTTAATGAGGAAAAAAACCTGGCTTATGAAATTGTAGAACTGGAAAAAATAATTGAATCTCAATTTATTACCAGAAGTATGCGAGGTCGAGCAGACGAACTCAGCATTGAGGCCAAAAACTTAACCAGACTAAACGTTATTGCCAGTAAACTTTCTAACTTGTCTCTGCAGCTTTATGGGGTTTTTCTGAAAACCGGCTATGTCAAAAATAAAAAGGAAGCTGAAGAAATCACCGATTATTTCAATAAGCGATTGCCAAAGTATAACATTAGAGAGCTTGGGTTTAGAGAAAAGCTTTGGTTGTATAATGCGTATTTATGGTATAGTTTTTTGCTACAGGATTTTAAAAACTGTTACAGGTATTCAAAGAAATGGGTTAATCTTTTTCATGAGTATCCCAACATGGTGTCTCTGCATCCGGTATTTTTTCTGAAAGGCAATAACTATCTGCTTGAAGCTCTTTTTATGATAGGAAATAAAGAGAAATATGGCGATGCACTACAAAGTTTTATAGACATCCAAAACAAGACTAAGTTTCCAAACGATAAGAATATAGAAACGCTAAGTTTTTTGTATATCAGTTTCGGTAAAATCAACCATTGTTTTATAGATGGCTCTTTTAGTGACGGCATAAGTTATATACCGGAGATGGAAGTTAAACTGAATACATTCAAAAAGCATATTGATGAACACCATAGAATGATTTTCTATTACAAGTTTGCCTGTCTTCATTTTGGTTTGGGAAATAATGAAACTTGCATTCGGTATTTAGACAAAATCATTTCCAATAAATCACTGTCCATGCGTGAGGATTTGCTTTGTTTTTCGAGAATTCTCAATTTGTTAGCCCACTATGATGAAGGACTTGATTATAACTTAGAGTCCTTAATTAGAAGCACTTATAAATACCTCATTAAATTGAATGAATTGTATGAAGTACAAAAAGAAATCATAAATTTCATTAGGGAGTTGCAGGACATGTTTCCACATGATTTAAAGAAGGCTTTTAAAAAATTACATAAAAACCTAAAGCGGTATGAGGACGATCCTTTTGAGCGAAGATCATTTTTATATTTAGATATTATCTCCTGGTTGGAAAGCAAAATTCAAAATAAACCTGTGGCCAAAATAATAGAAGAAAAGTATCTGGAGAAAAATGTATGATTTAGGGTTTAAACTATAATGACAGCCAAGGCTTTTAAAAGTAAACTGAAAAGCAAATTTATATAAATATGACATCACCGATAAAGATTTTTGCTCTTTTTACCTTGAGCGCTCTATTTTTTCAAAGCTGTAAGCAAACAACAAAGCAAGGGTCTTCAGAAGATTGGCAGTCTCTCTTTAATGCTAAAAATTTAGAGGGCTGGACACCAAAGATAAAAGGAGAGCGGTTTGGCAGTGATACTTTAAACACATTTAGAGTAGAAAATGGAGTTTTAAAAGTGTCTTATAAAAACTACGATAGCTTCAATAACCGCTTTGGTCATTTATTTTATAAAACCCCTTATGCCAACTACCGCTTAAAATTACAATACCGTTTTGTAGGCGAGCAGGTTAAAGGTGGTGAAGCTTGGGCGGAGAAAAACTCCGGAATCATGATACATTCCCAGGACCCCAAAAGTATGGGCTTAGATCAAGATTTTCCAAATTCTTTGGAGGTACAACTTCTTGGTGGTGTAAACGATACGATACCACGGCCTACCGGAAATTTGTGCACACCCGGTACGCACGTAAAAATGGAGGACAAATTGATAACTGCACATTGCATTGCCGCCGATGCACCCACGTTTTACAGCGACGGATGGATCGAGGCTGAAGTTGAGGTGTATGGCGATTCGCTTATTCGGCATTACATCAACGGGAACCCTGTTATCACTTATTCTAAACCTGTATATGATACTCCTCAAGACACTCTAAAGCATTTAAAACCAGTGAATTCCGGCTATATTTCGCTTCAGAGTGAGAGTCATCCGGTTGAGTTTAGGGAGATTTATGTAAAACCTATTACAGGGAAATAATTTAGATTTAAGTTGACTTTGATGGTCATTGTCAATATTGAAATAGGAGAATCATGGGAATGGCATGCTGCATCTTTAATGTACATTAACTTAGTGTAAAATTAATTATAATGTTAAATGCTTCATATATTTTTTATAATTTAGAGGTTTTATAAATTTAAGTTTCATGAACAAAATTATTCTTCTCATTCATTGTCAAGACCAGTACAACATCATCGCTTCGGTCACCAATTTTATAGCTGATGAAAAGGGAAATGTTGTTTATTTAGATCAACATGTTGATAGAGAGCAAAACATTTTCTTTATGAGAATTGAAGTTGAATTTGAAGACGACAACTTTTCAGAAGGCAGTTTTAAAAGTGATTTTGAAGACCATATCGCCAAGCGATTTGATATGCATTGGCGACTATTTCGAAAAGATAAAAAGTTAAAAATGGCCTTGTTCGTTTCCAAGTACGACCATTGTTTATACGACTTGTTAGGGCGTTACAATGCCAATGAACTTCATCTAAAAATCCCCTTTATAGTAAGTAATCACGACGATTTAAAGCCTATTGCAGATAATTTTAATATTCCGTTTTACCACATTCCCGTGACTAAAGCCACCAAAGCTAAAGCTGAAGACCAGCAGTTAGAATTGTTGGAAAGCTACAATATAGATTTTATAGTTTTAGCCAGATATATGCAAATTGTATCCGGTAAACTAATAGATAAATTCCCTTCCAGAATCATAAACATTCACCATTCTTTTTTGCCAGCCTTTGTAGGTGCAAAGCCTTACCATTCTGCTTTTAAACGCGGTGTAAAAATCATTGGTGCGACCAGCCACTACGTTACCGAAGAACTGGACGCAGGACCAATTATAGCTCAGGATGTGGCTCACGTGACCCATACCTATACCATTGCAGATTTAATTGCCAAAGGTCGCGATTTAGAGAAAATTGTACTCTCTAATGCTGTAAAACTTCACGCTAAGCATAAAGTGATGGTTTATAACAATAAAACGGTTATTTTTGCTTAGTGAAATGCCCATTGAAGATATCTCGTCTTGTTATCTAAAATATTGATTTAGGCATTTACTTCATACAGAATAATATTTTTGAACTAACATAACTATAAAATACTTAAAATCAAATTTAGCTTTACCACAAAGGAATACAAAGTAGACACAAACCTGCCTACCGGCAAAGGCAGGGGCTCACAAAGAAGAAATATA
>CAYMXD010000165.1:0-5620 GCA_964394095.1 uncultured Mesohalobacter sp.
ACCAATAATCATATATTTCCTCGCTAAATTTGGACTAGTTACTCCAGATTTCTTAAAACAAAACCGAAAATATGCATTTGTCTTAATATTGATACTATCTGCAATCATCACACCACCAGATATAGCCAGCCAATTTATAGTCTCAATTCCTGTCGTAATATTATACGAATTGAGCATTGTGATTACCAAGATTATACATAAAAAACAATTAAAAAAACAGAATACATGATAGATAAAGTAGATGAATTTGAAGCTTATCGTTCAAAGATGAACGATAAACTAATGACCGAAAATAACAAGGTTATCAAAAGAATTTTTAATTTAGACACGAACTCCTTTTCTGAAGGGAGCCTAGACAAAAAAACAAAAGAACTTTTGGGTTTGGTAGCGTCTTTGGTTTTAAGATGCGATGATTGCGTAAAATATCATCTTGAATCTTCATATAAAAGCGGCTGGACAAAGGACCAAGTTATGGAAGCTTTAAGTATTGGGACTTTAGTTGGGGGAACCATCGTAATTCCTCATTTGAGAAAAGCTTATGAGTTCTGGGAAGGCATTGAGTTAAAATATGAAAACCAATAAATTATGAAACCTGTAATTATATCCTTTATAAGATTATTAGTTTATGGTCTGTTAATGTATTTATGTACAATACCTATGGAAGCAGACTTTAAAATTGGTCAAGCCAATGAATCGAATGCCATAGAATTTGCTCAACATAGTTTATTATTTATATCTATTCTAATAGGTTTTATTTCGATATTCTATACCAAGCATTTTAGGAGTTTTATGTCTATTTTAAGTCTTTTTATAGCCATGCATTTAGTGCGAGAATTTGACGCTTGGTTCGACTTACATTTTCCACAGCTAGGATGGTTTCCTTTTGTACTTGTTTTGGCTGTAATTTTATTGGTCATTCTCATAAAAAACTTTAAATCCTTTATAATTCAAATTAAAACATTAAAATTAACTGCAGGTTTTGGTATTTTGTTGATTTCTTTGGCTAATCTGCATGTTTTTACACGAATTTATGGTAAGCCTTCCAACTGGGATAACGTAATGGGTGATAAGTATTTATACAGTGTTGAACGAATTTCTGAAGAAAGTGTGGAACTTATTGCCTACATGATGATACTGATAGCTGTGACTGAATTGTTTATATTTGTGAGAAAAGATAAATTAATGGGCTAATGTCTGAATCCAAGAAAATAAAATTAAGAGCAGAAAAATTAGTAAAATCCTATAGCGGAAAAAGGGTTGTCAAAGATGTTTCGCTTGAAGTTAATCAGGGAGAAATTGTTGGTTTGCTTGGGCCAAATGGTGCCGGGAAAACCACTTCCTTTTATATGATTGTAGGTATCATAAAACCTACCAAAGGCAAAATTTTCTTAGATGGGCAGAATATCACAAAATTTCCCATGTACAAAAGAGCCCAGAATGGTATTGGATATTTGGCTCAAGAAGCTTCGATATTTAGAAAGTTGAGTGTAGAAGACAATATTAAAAGTGTACTTGAATTAACCAATCTTAGTAAAAAAGACCGTAAAGATAAAATGGAATTACTTTTAGAGGAATTTGGCCTGAATCATATTCGTAAAAATAGAGGCGATTTGTTATCTGGAGGAGAAAGAAGACGTACAGAGATTGCAAGAGCATTGGCCACAGACCCTAAATTTATCCTACTAGATGAACCTTTTGCCGGTGTAGATCCGGTGGCGGTTGAAGATATTCAGAAAATCGTTGCTCAGCTTAAACACAGAGATATTGGTATACTCATTACAGACCATAATGTTCAGGAAACCCTTGCTATTACAGACAGAACTTATCTGATGTTTCAGGGTGGAATTCTCAAACACGGTGTACCTGAAGAATTGGCAGAAGATGAGATGGTAAGGAAAGTGTATCTGGGCCAGAACTTTGAACTTAGAAAGAAAATAATTTTCGATTAGGTCTTGTTTTTCTTCTTCTCGGCAGCAGGAAATAAAATATTATTTAGAATAAGTCTATATCCAGGTGAATTGGGGTGAAGCTCTAGTTCTGTTTTTGGATCACCAACCCTATGTTGATAATCTTCAGGATCGTGCCCGCCATAAAAGGTAAAAAAGCCTTTTCCTTTTATACCATGAATATATTTAGCTTCCCCATTAAGTCTCGTTTCGCCTAAAACTAAGACATTAGACTTAACAGTATTGGGATCAAAAGAAGTGGTCTGTCCCATAAACCCTTTTACTAATGCTGTATGATTTTGGCAAAGCATGCTAGGAATAGGATCCCACTTTGCAGAAAATTCCATCAAAGTAAAATAGTCTTGATCTTTTGGTACATTTCGCTTTCTGGTCATGTCGATACTAGAAAATTCATAGACAAGCGGACTTTTCTCAAGAGTATAATCTTTAAACGCAAAAGTATTATTATAATTTATTTTATTTTGATAGCCGGGTTCACTGGGGTCACCGTCAAACATAGATTCGCATATATCGACATCACTGGCTGAAAGGGCTATGTCAAAACTATCTGTTGCACTGCACATGGCAAACATAAATCCCCCACCGATGACATAGTCTCTTACTTTTTGGGCTACTGCTAGTTTCTCTTCAGATACTTTATTATAACCTAAAGATTTTGCTAAGGCTTCAGCTTCTTTTTTTTCTTGAATGTACCAGGGAGCAGATCTGTATGCCCTATAGAATTTACCGTATTGTCCCGTAAAATCCTCGTGGTGTAAATGTAACCAGTCATAGAGCAGGAGTTCATCTTTAAGCACTTCTTTGTCATAAACCGTTTTGTAGGGGATTTCAGCATAGGTTAGTACTAAGGTTACAGCATCATCCCAGGGTTTTTTACCACTTGGAGTATAAACGGCCACCTTTGGTGCTTTTTCAAGTAAAACAGATTCTTGGTTTTGACTTGGACTATCAATAGCACTTAAAATACTTTCTGCTTCTGCATTACTCAAGATCTCATAACTTACCCCTCTTATGGTACATTCTTTTCTTAAGCTTTCGGAGTCTGGTATCAAAAATGATCCCCCACGATAGTTTAATAGCCATTCTGCTTTTTGACCGTTCTCTAGTATCCAATAGGTTATACCATAAGCTTTTAAATGATCATCTTGAGATTCAGCATCCATCGGTATTAGCACAAATGAAGCGAAAGACGATAAATTTTGAAAGAGTAAAATGAATAAAATTAAATATTTATAAATGTGCATAAATCATATTTCAAAACAAAGTTAAAAGAAATGAGCTTTCAAATACAAAAGGAATTGTAAAAGTTGTCTTAATTAATTGATTTAAAACGGCATATCATTATCCGATGGTGTGTTCAAATCATCGAAGTCTGATGATTTTGGGAAATCAGGTGATAATCCGGCTTCATTCATTTTTGAATCAACTTCAGTAATGGTTTCCATATTGATGTTTTCAAAACGACCATATTTACCAATAAATTTCAACCTTATATTATCTAAACCACCATTACGATGTTTAGAAACAATAAATTCGCCTTGGTCTTTTGTTGGGGAATTGGTCTCATCATCCCATTCGTCTATGCCATAGTATTCCGGTCTATAAATAAACGATACAATATCGGCATCTTGTTCTATGGCTCCGGATTCTCTAAGGTCGCTTAATAAAGGGCGTTTTGTACCACCTCTTGTTTCTACTGCACGAGACAATTGAGATAGTGCTATTACGGGAACATTTAATTCTTTAGCTAAAGCTTTAAGATTTCTTGATATTGTTGAAATTTCTTGTTCCCTATTTCCCGTTTTATTACTGGAACCACTGGTCATTAATTGTAAATAATCTACGACTATCAACTTTATACCATGTTGCGAGGACAGTCTTCTGGCTTTCGCTCTTAAATCAAATATAGAAAGGGAGGGTGTGTCATCAATAAATAGAGGCGCTTTTTCTAAGGCTTTTACTTTTACATTAAGTTGTTCCCACTCGTATTGTTCTAGTCGTCCTGTTCTTAATTTTTCTGAAGATAATTCAGTTTCTGAAGAAATTAATCTGGTGATTAACTGTACTGATGACATTTCTAGTGAAAAAAAGGCAACTGGAATATTTTGTTCTACGGTAATATTTCTAGCCATAGATAATGTAAGTGCAGTTTTTCCCATACCTGGACGAGCAGCAATAATAATAAGGTCACTTGGCTGCCATCCCGAAGTGAGCTCATCCAGTTCATCAAACCCGGAAGGGATTCCGCTAAGTCCTTTTTGGTTTGAGATTTCTTCAATTCGTTTTTTGGCCTGAATGACCAGATTTTGGGCAGATTCTGAAGATTTATTGATATTACCCTGTGTCACTTCATAAAGTTTAGATTCTGCATTATCTAGTAAATCAAAAACATCGGTAGATTCGTCATAAGCTTCCTCTATAATTTCACTTGAAATTTGAATAAGGCTACGCTGAATATATTTTTGTAATACAATTCTAGAATGGTACTCAATATGAGCTGAAGAAGATACTTTTTGAGTAAGCTGAATTAACTGAAAATCGCCGCCAATAGATTCGAGTTGTTTTTCTTTCTTTAAATAGCTGGAAACCGTTAATAAGTCAATAGGTTGGCCATCTTCAAAGAGGGATTTTATTGCAGAAAAAATATATTGATGACTTTGCTTATAAAAAGCTTCCGGCTTTAAAATATCTATAACTTCGTCTACACCTTTTTTGTCAATGAGCATAGCGCCAAGTACAACTTCCTCTAAATCAATAGCTTGAGGAGGTATTTTTCCTTTCTGTAAGCTGATGACACTTCCTTTCTTCTTATTTGTATTGCTGTAGGTTTGACTTTTTTCCATTGCGTAAAAGTAAACAATATGTTAAGAAATCTGGTGTTGAATTGAAATTTCATCATCAACAATTCATCAACAATTTACCTGTTCATAAGTATTGATTTATGTTGATAACTTGAATAAGAACCAAGCTGATTCTTTAAAAGATTGTGGATTAATACTTAAGGATTATCTTTCTTTGAATTCTCCCATATTAGCATACTTATCAATACGTTTTTCGACCAATTTTTCTGGTGATAATTTTTTTAGTTCATTGTAAGTATCAATCAAATTCTCACTTACAATTTTATAGGTATGTTCTTTTTCTCTGTGAGCACCTCCAACCGGTTCTTTTACTATTTTATCAATTAAACTGAGGTTTTTCATATCATCTGCTGTAAGTTTTAGGGCATCAGCTGCTTTTTCTTTGTGTTCCCAACTTCTCCATAATATGGAAGAACAGGATTCAGGTGAAATAACAGAATACCATGTGTTTTCGAGCATTAAAACCCGATCCCCAACACCAATACCCAATGCTCCACCACTGGCACCTTCTCCTATAATTATCACAATAATTGGTACTTCCAGCTGGGTCATTTCATAAATATTTCTTGCAATGGCTTCTCCCTGCCCGCGTTCTTCGGCCTCTAAGCCTGGAAAAGCTCCGGGGGTATCAATAAAGCAAACTACAGGAATATTGAATTTTTCAGCTTTTTTCATTAACCTTAAAGCTTTTCTGTAGCCTTCGGGGTTGGCCATTCCAAAATTTCTATACTGTCTGGTTTTAGTGTTGAATCCTTTTTGTTGTCCAATAAACATAAAGGTTTGGTCTTTAAT
>CAYMXD010000166.1:0-5585 GCA_964394095.1 uncultured Mesohalobacter sp.
TGTAAAACTGGAGTTTTTTGATGGTCAACATCTGACATTTAAACTAAAAAGTATTGATTTTGACGAATTTTTAGCCCAGTCTGATGTGATTACTTTCCACGTACCCGCACAAAAAGACTACATTTTGGGTAAAGCTGAAATTGAAAAAATGAAAGATGGTGCCGGCATCATCAATACGGCCAGAGGTGGAGTAATTGATGAAGTGGCAGTTGTTGAAGCCCTAGAAAGCGGTAAACTAAAATTTGCAGCCATCGATGTTTTTGAAAAAGAACCTACTCCAGAAGTTAAGTTGCTTATGCAACCCAAATTATCTTTAAGTCCACATATTGGTGGCGCAACCAATGAGGCTCAAAGTAGAATAGGGACTGAGTTGGCAGAACAGATTATTAATTTAAGTAAATAAATGCGATTCATTTTAGCAATAATATTGACGATAAGCGGGTTTTTCAATCCGCTTATCGCTCAAACCCAAACCGGGATAGCATCGGTAAGACCGCTTGCCCACGAAGGTACTTATACCCAAGCCGGAGTTGTTTTTTCTCATGACAGCTTGGTGGCCTCACATCGAAGTATTCCTTTTGGCTCTATTGTTAAAGTGACTAATTTAAAAAATCAGAAATCTGTAGAGGTCATGATTAATGATAGAGGACCTTATATTAATGGCAGAATTATCGATTTATCAGAAACTGCAGCTCAGCAAGTAGGTATTAGTCACAATAGTTTAGCTAATGTGAAACTTGATATTTTAAAACTAGAAAAAGATTATACTTTCAAAAATTTCAATCCTTCAAATGGGGATGGTAATTACTCAATTAAATTGGGCAGTTTCAGTGAAAAATCTAATGCAGTAGATTTTGCTACCGAACTCACCATGAAGCATAAAATTGAAGAAGTTATTGTAAAAGCCGATTCTCACCAAAACAAACCCTTATTTAAAGTTTACATCGGTAGATTTCTAAACAGAGAAATTGCAGAAAAATACCTTAGTCAACTTCCTGATGATTTAAAAAGCGGTTACGTTACTACTATTAAGTAATTGCTTGCTAAAAGTTTAGAGATATACACTTTAAAGAATTATATTAGTAGTATGAACATCAAAAACTATCATATTATATTGATTCTTTTAGCATTAGTTGTGGGTTGTAATTCTGTGAAATCTACCTCGAATACTAGTTCAGAAGACCCTAAAGCTGATCAGGAATTAGATACCATAAAAATCGCTAATGACAGTTTAGATTATGAAATCATTATACTAGAAGTGGGCTTTAACTCATGGTTAGCGACACAGAGACCCAGAGGGTTCTACACTCAAAACTTTTTAGAAAACAGAAACAGAGTGTTCGTTGCAGAATACAATAATCGGGTTAACGAGCCTTCAAGGTTTAACAATCAATTGTATCCTTTTAGAATAGATTACGATTATCAAACAGACTATGGTTACGAAGTTAACTACTTGCTTTATCACTACTTCTTGTTTTTTCAGCAGAGATTTAATCAAAAATTAGCATTTTGAGCTGTTAGTTATCGCTTTAAGGTAAGATGACCTGTAATGCTTTTACCGGAATTTAATTCAATTTTATACCAGTAGTCTTGGGCTGGCACTGGTTTACCTTTATAAGTACCATCCCATCCAATTAGTTGAGGTGAACTTTCAAAAATTAACTTGCCGTATCTGTCAAATATAAAAATGGTTTTTACCTCATTTTCTGTTTGCCTGAGGCCTTCAATCTGCCAATAGTCGTTTATGCCATCAGCATTCGGTGTAAAAAACTCAGGGATTTTTAGTGCAACAAAATTAATAGACACTACCCCGCAACCCTTTTTATCTCTAACGAATAATGTATTTTCAGTCTGCACAACATCAAATACATTATCATCAACATAGTCGGAATCATTCAGGGCAAATTCGTAATCTCCGCTACCTTCAGCATTGATAATCAA
Organism: uncultured Mesohalobacter sp.; assembly: GCA_964394095.1. GTDB lineage: Bacteria > Bacteroidota > Bacteroidia > Flavobacteriales > Flavobacteriaceae > Psychroflexus. Next base: position 1,942 of record CAYMXD010000166.1, read on the forward strand.
TTGATTGTCTATACCTGTAAAACCGGTTTGGGTATAAGAAACCTCAGGAAGGCTTGAAGTACTAACCGTAAATGTTTTAGAATTTGTACAAACCACTTCTTGTGCGTTTATGATTTGTGTACTTGACACTTCTACGCTGTAATTACCTGATTCATAAACTGAAATATTTTCAGTAGTTGCTCCTGTACTCCATATATAAGTCACTTCAGAATTTGAGTTTTCAAGAGTTGCTGATAATAACACTCCATTATTTTCATTTTCACAAAGAAGATATTCTGTGGTATCCTCAATAAAGTTTATGCCTTCTGTTTGATCTAAAATTATTTCAGTAATACCGACACATTCGTTTTCAACCTCTATTCGTGCAAAAATACTATTAGGCACTAAGCCAGCATCAAAATCTAAAAATTCTGAAATTATGGCTTGAGACTGGGCTAAAGCATTGCTTTCTGTTTCGAAAATACTAACGTCTTGAGGCTGATAACCCAGTTGATCGGCAACCACATTTTTTATATCCAGTACATTAAAGCTGAGGAGTGCGGTATCCGTTGCCTCACAAAACGTGTAGAAAACATCATCCAATTCATTATTGCCACCAAACAAAAAGACCTCTTCAATAGCAATACAGTTGCCCGGACTTAGTATGCTTGCATAAACAGTTTCTGATGGTGTAAGATTCTCATAGTTGTTTGGGCTTGAAATAGAATTTATACCTGCTTCTGCATCTTCTTCAGTATTATAAAAATCTAACACCTGAAGATTATTATCTATCTGATTAGACAGATCAAATAAATTAAAAATGCCTAAGCCTTCGTCATCAACACAAGTACTCACCGACAATTGATCCGGCAAACTGATTTGATCAAAGAATATTTCCACTTCATCTTCGGCGGTGCATCCACTGGGCAAATCAACTTCAACCGAATACAAGCCACTTCCAAGATTTTGTTGAGATATACTTATATTATCATCCGAAGTATTGATTGGCTGCCCCTCATAAAACCATCTTATAGCCAAAGCTTCATCATTATCCACTTGAAGGTTTATGGTTTCATCTTCACATAAAATTTGATCCTGCCCTAAATCTACACCAACGTTAAAGCTGTTGGCTTCTATAAATACAGCAGAGTCGTATCTGTAATTGGTTTCATCGGCAATCACTAATTTTATTTCGTACGTCTGTCCGGCAATCACATTGGTTTCTGCGGTAAGAATGGCCGTCTGCCCGTTAAAATTGATGGGGGCATCTACATCGTTGAATTGGCCGAAATATTCTTCATTTATTGCCTCACATTCACCGGGGATTTCCGGTCTCACGGTTGTGACTAAAACAGGCGTGTTAGTCCCCGGGACAAGCGCCAGATTCTCATATTGACCTCCGGTCGGTCTAATCAAAAACGCAAATGCATCTGAGAAATCACAGGTAAAAGGGTTATTTTCCCTGTACTCCTCTGATGCAAAAATGTATCTAAAATTGATGTTATTCGCCTGTGGCGTGAATGAAAATTCGAATACAGTTGCATTCAGTGTATTATTGATACCCAGTGCATTATCTAAATCAGAATCGCCTCCCCAGTTTGGGGCATCGTCGTCGCTAAGGCTGTTGTTTGGGCCGGGTACGTTACTTAATCTACCGGTACTAAGGACAAGGCCTTCGCTGAAAGGAAAATCTGAATTGTTCGCATTGAAGTAGCCATAGCTGAGATCTCCATTTGAAAAATTCCCCGAGATTGTGTTATTTACAATGATATTATCAACGCAATTCGTACCAAACAGAACCTCTTCAATCAATTGCTGATCAGAAAAAGCAGTAGCACTTACCGAAATATTTTGACCAAAAGTGAGTTGACAACACCCCAATGTAAATAGTAGAAATAAAAGTTTTAATCGCTTCAATGGTATGAAAATAAAATTAATGATTTAATGGTTGAATGGCTTAATGGCTGAGTGTTTGAATGGCTGAATGATTGAATGACTGAATGCTTGATTGAATATAAGACACTACACCCTGACCGCATCGGGTACCAGGACGGTATAATCGCCACCGTTTCTAATGACATCACGTACAATTGATGAGGAAATATAGCTTTTCCCACTGGAAGTCAGTAGGAAGACCGTTTCAATTTTTTCAAGTTTACGGTTGGTGTGGGCAATGGCTTTTTCAAACTCAAAATCAGCCGGATTACGTAAACCTCTGAGGATAAATTCAACATCATTTTTTATACAATAATCAACGGTAAGTCCCTGATAAGTGTCAACTTTTATTTTCGGTTCATCTATAAAAGCGTCTTTCAAGAACTGCTGGCGTTGTTCTAAGTTAAACATGTATTTCTTATTGGCATTTACACCAATGGCCAGAATAATTTCATCAAATAATGTCAGTCCCCGATTGATGATATCATAATGTCCCATCGTCAGCGGATCAAATGAACCAGGAAATACAGCGCGTTTCATTCCAAAATATTTTACTACAAAAGTATAAAAAATAAAGTTGTCTTAGGCGGGCAACCTCAAGCCATTTCTATGGCATTGCAAAACAAATCTCTAAGTGAAATTTCGGCGCTCAGCGCTTGTTGTGGTAAAATGCTGGCTTTAGTCAATCCCGGGCAAGCGTTCATTTCTAAAAAATGGGGTTGACCCTTATGAAAAATAAACTCAGCTCGGGTTAATCCTTTCATTTTGAGTATTTTGAAAATCTTAACGGCTAAGTCTTTAACCGCTTTGGTCTGTTTATCGCTCAATTCTGCTGGAGTGATTTCCTGAGATTTGCCGTAATACTTGGCTTCAAAATCAAAAAACTCATTTTCTGAAATGATTTCGGTTACCGGCAAAGCCATGACCTCACCTTTGTAATTGATGACCCCAACCGATACTTCTCGGCCATCTAAAAAAGATTCAATAATGACCTCATCATCCTCTTTTAAAGCATGAGCTATTGCGTCCGGAATATCTTCCTCGGCTTTTACCTTGGTAATTCCAAAACTGCTTCCGGCACGGTTAGCCTTAACAAAACAAGGTAAACCTACTCTATCAACTATGGCTTTGGCCTCTATTTTTTCGCCCTTATTGTAAAAATAATTTTCGGCTGTGGGAATGTCGTATGCTTTTAGCACACTTATACAATCCCGCTTATTGTAAGATAAAGCGGCGTTGTAATATTCTGTGGCCGTTTGTTTGATGTTCAAATTTTGAAAATAAGCTTGTATCAGCCCATCTTCTCCCGGTGTACCGTGAATGGTATTGAAGACCACATCAAATTTGATTTTCTTGCCTTGAATCACCGCCGAAAAATCAGATTTATCAATCGGGAATTTTTGGCCCTCGTGCCAAACGTGCCAATCGTTTTTTAATATTCGTGCCTGATAGACCTCGTAATCTTCTTTTAATTGTTCGTAAACGTTTTCTCCGCTCTGGATGGAGACGTCTTTTTCGCTGGTATAACCGCCCATGGCGATGGCTATTGTTTTTTTCATCTTTTTTTTTCCTACCTATATGTTGTCCCTGACGGGACAATTGACCGTGTTTTGAAACGTTACGATGTAAAGTTTTTACCGGGGCAATCAACTGTGTTTTGAAACGTCACGATGTTACGTCACAATGTAACGTTATGATGAAACGTTACGATGTAACGTTTTTACTAACTG
>CAYMXD010000167.1:0-5555 GCA_964394095.1 uncultured Mesohalobacter sp.
CACATCCGTACGACGGGATTCAGCAAACAAGCTTTAAACGAAGCGGTAAACGACAGCTTAAAACGTCTGCAAACCGATTATATGGACCTCTACCAACTTCACTGGCCTGAACGACAAACCAACACTTTTGGAACCAGGGATTACATACACAATCCCGATGACCGGTGGCAGGATAATTTCAACGAAATTTTACACAGTCTTGACGAAATCCTCAAGAGTGGTAAAATTAGACATGTTGGTATCTCAAACGAAAAAGCCAGGGGAACGATGCGTTACCTCAATGAATCCAAACAACATGATTTGCCTCGAATGCTAACGATTCAAAACGCATATTCACTTTTAAACCGCACGTTTGAGGGCGATTTAGCTGAAGTTGCTATGCGAGAAAACATCGGTTTGCTCGCCTATTCGCCTTTGGCCTTTGGCGTGTTGTCCGGAAAGTATATCACCCGTACAGCAGCCGACAATGCCCGACTAAAATTATTCCCCAGATTTGCAAGATACAGCAGTAAGCAATCCACTGAAGCCACTAAACGCTATTTAAAAATAGCTGAAAAACACGATTTATCGTTAACGCAGATGGCGCTGTCTTTTGTCAACGACCGGCCTTTTATGACCAGTAATATCATTGGAGCGACGAATCTTGAACAACTTGAAGAAAACATAGACAGTATTAATTTGACCTTAAGTCAGGAAATATTAGACGATATTAATGCCGTACACGCCAAAATTCCTAATCCTGCGCCCTAATAATTTTAGGATTAAATCTTAAGTTTGGTGTTCTTTGTGCTAAACTTTGTGAACATCGTGGTTAAATTTAAAGCCAATCTGCCTACCGGCAAAGACAGCGACGCTAAGACGCAATAGATGCTACTCATAAAATTAAACATTAAGGATTTAAGGGGATTAAGAAAATTAAAGATTCATATACCTTAATGACTCTTAATTCCTTAATGTTTCAAACAAAAAAGCGAACCTCAAAAAGAGATTCGCTTTCATTTAAATTTAATCGCATACAATTTAAGGCTTCACTTTATCATATTTCAATTCCTGCGCTAAAAAGCCCATCATAGCGGTATATAAGTCCATGCGGTTTTCTTCTTTGGCGAAGCCGTGACCTTCGTCGTATTTTACCATGTAGGGTACGGTAACACCATTGGCTCTAAGCTTTTCAACAATCTGATCGCTTTCATCAATATTGACTCGCGGGTCGTTTGCACCTTGCAGAACAAACAATGGTTTTTTGATTTTGTCCACGTGATAGGCCGGAGAAACTTCTTCCATAATGGCTTTTTCCTCTTCCACATCAGGGTCGTACCAAACGGCTTTTAAAATCGATAAATACGGTTTCCAATAAGCCGGTATGGTTTCCATAAAGGTAAATAAATTGGATACACCAACATAGTCAATACCACAGGCATACAAGTCCGGGGTTTTGGTTAGTCCGCGTAGAACTGCATATCCGCCATGACTACCACCGTAAATCGCTGCACGATCTTTATCGACCCAGCCTTTGTCGATAACGTATTGCAATCCATCTTCAACATCGTCCATGGCTTTACGGCCAATTTCTTTAAATCCGGCACGTAAAAATTCCTTACCATAACCACCACTAATTCTAAAATTAACCTGTAAAGTAGCATATCCTCTACTTGCAAACAATTGCGCTTCAGGATTAAATCCCCAAGAATCTCTTACGCCTTGTGGCCCACCATGTGGATTTACAACAACGGGAACTGAACCGTTGGCTGCTTCTTTTGGTAATGTAATGTAACCATGTAAATCTAAGCCGTCTCGACTTTTAAAAGAAATAGGAATCATGTCGGCCATATCGTCCTCTTTCAATTGTGGCATAAGATCGAATAATAATTTGATATCATCGTTTTCGACATCATACGAATAATATCTGCCGTAGAGTTTGTCGCTGGTTACGTATATCAAATACTGACTTTCATCGTCCGTTCTATCGGATAAATAAAAGTTATAATCGGGGAAACGTTTGCTCAGTTTTTTATGGAGTTTCTTGTAGTATTTGCTCACTGGAACAATCTGATTTTTTTCACCTTCGTAAGTAAAATAGTCCAGTTCCCAGTTTCTATTTCTGGAAATAGAAGCGCCACCGGCATCATATTGGTCGTTAGAAAATAATTCCTCAATCACTTCTTTTTTAGCCAAATCGTATTTATAAATTTTGGCTTTATCCGTTTCCAGATTTGATATCACATAAGCATCATGTGGATTTTCTGAAGCATAGTCAAAACTGATGATACCAAAATTTTCATCCCAGCTTGTGGTGTGCATTAGTTGGTAATCACCGGGCTCAACAGCATAATAAAATTCAGTGTTTACGCCATCTTTCAATCGCATAAAACCTCTAAGGTTACCATCTTTATCAAACTCATAACCCATAATTGGGTTGGCTAAATCAGTATTTTCATATAGCTGTTCAACTTCACCAGTATTGATATTTATTTTGTAAGGATCAAAAACCTGTGGATTGTTCTTGTTCATGGAGATCACCATATGATCTTTATCCTCTTTCAGTAATGCTAAAATTTCAACTTTTACGCCATCATAAGGTGTCAATTCTTTTTGGTTACTGCCATCTATATCCACAGCAAACAAATGATAATCTTCATTTCCTCCTTTGTCCATAATATATATCAATCGACCTTCATTAGCCCAGCCGTAACCCCGAACCAATTCCTCACCTTCGGTAATAACACGTTTTACTTCATTGGTTTTGATGTTTTTGACATAAACGTGATTTTTGAGGTTTTCGTCTTTTTCACGATAACTCATATACGTGCCATCAGGCGATAGTTGAAAACTTGAAGAGTCTGGTTTTGCAAAATAATCAGCAACCGAATATTTGTAATTGCCTTCTTCTTTTTCAGCCAGAGTTTTCAGTTCATTTTCTGTACTGGGCAAAGCAGTGTCACCAGGTTTTTCAAGTTCACCCTTAGTTAGTTTAAGTTCCATTTCCATACCGCCTTGTTTAAATTTTCCTTGCATCATATCACCTATGACTTCAGCAGTATAGACCATTTGGCCACCCATAACAGATAGTTCTAAAGTTGTACCATCAAGTTCTACGCGTTCTACCGGGATATCATTTGCGCCTTGTGAAGGGCTGTCCATTGTGGCGGTTAAATTATCATCCTCTCCAGAGAAATGAAAAATAAGTGGAATTTCTTGTCCCATGGCGTTGAGCTTTCCGCTCCAATCGCCTTTAATCGTTTGTCCTATTGTCATATTAAAAATGAACAAAAATAAGACAACAAAAGTGGTTTTAAGGTTTTGCATCGATTTAAATTAAAAGTTATGCTTTATAAGTAGCTTATTTTGAGAAAATGTTACATTTTGACTTGAAGTTTAATTTTCCCCCTTTAGGAATAGGAGCTTTCGTCCTCTCCCATTTGGAGGGATATACAGTGACTTTTGTCCTCCCCCATTTGGGGGAGTTAGAGAGGGCTTTTTGTGGGCTTTCAAAAGGTTTTTGTCCTCCCCCATTTGGGGGGAGTTAGAGGGGGCTTTTACAGGGCTCTTATCAATTAAAATAAAACCCATTCGGCGACAAACCAACTGAAGTTTCAAACACCAAATTCCCTTCTACATCGTAAATTTCAATAAAACCATCAGAAGCAAAATCAACGGCATCGGCGATGTAAATCAAACCATCATTGACTTCAAATCCATAAAATGTCCCGAAAGATGGCGAGTCGTAACTGAATAAAGGATCATCACTTAAAGTGGTATCGGATAGACTGCTGGTATAAACCGAATTATTATTAGTGTAGTACAACTGACCATTAGAAATTCTGAGGTTACTAAGCGCGTCCAAATTTGGAGTTGAGTCGATAGTGTACGATAGCTCAAAAGTATTTGTGCTAATGGCATCTATTCCCGTTTCGTGTAAGGCAAATAAGACATTGGAATTAATGACAATATTTTGGAGATTTTCTCCGGTTTCAATCTCGTCTTCAATGGTATTGGTGTTGGGATTGATTATCGTAATTCCACTTCCGGTTCCAAAACTTGCATTTTGAACATAAAGCAGATTTCCATCACTTATGATATATTCAGCCGTATCTAAAAGCGGAATGGTAGTCTCAATACTAAAATCGTCAAGGTTTATCACCGTAACAAAATCATCGGCGTTGGTCTCAAAAGACGCCTGATTGGTAACGTAAGCTTTGTCGTCATGTACCACACCGTATCTGGGATTATCAAGGTTTGTACTGATTTCAGCAATTTTTTCAAACGTGTAACGATTGACCACAGTAATGATGTTGGACCCGTTGGCAATAATATAGGCGCGATCATTGTCGTCAAAAAACAGACTTTGTGGAAAAATGCCAACATTTTCATTAGCATTGACTGTTGAAAACATATTCTGTTCCACACGACTGAAATCATTTGAAATGAAAGTCAGTTCGCCTGAGCCATCAAAATTTCCTTCATTAATAACAAAAAAGCCTTCAGTGTATTCACCTTCCGGCTCCGGTGTCTGAATGTTATCATCATCATTTTCACAGGAGATGAATATAATGGCTAAAACAAATAAAATTGATAAAAATGGTAGTTTCATAAAATGTAATTTAAAGTTGGGTTAATAATTGAATTGAAAATGCTCTGCCCGGCATTGGTCTGTTATCCACAGCTTCATAGGCCAAGTCAAATATATTTGAAGCTCTTAGGCTTAATCTTGAATTTAAAAATCGGGGAAATCGTCTGCTAATTTGTGCATCAAACAGGTGAAAGCCATCTACTATCCGATTGGGGTTGTTATCCGTCTGCGTAAATACAGAACCGTTGTACAACCAAGATAAGCTAAAATTCCAGTCAGACACGCCATAAGAAAAGTTGGCATTAGCTGTATGAAATGGCACATACCTCAATTGATTTCCGGTTTTTTTGTTTTCTGAAATGGTATAGGCATAATTGGAACTGAGTTGTAAATGTTGGTTTTCTGTAATTTGGTAAGTGTAATTGAGAAGCGCTTCCAGTCCGTAGGTTTCGACTTCATCGGTGTTTTGAGAACGCCAGATGCCGGAGTTATCGGGCAGCCAACGAATCATATCGGTGATGTCATTGTAAAATCCGGTAAGGGAAATGTTGAAATTCTTGGAAGTAAAGTTCCCTCCTATTTCAGTTTGATAGGCACTTTCAGGTTTTAGGTTGAGATTTCCACCATTAACCCAAAACAGGTCGTTAAAAGTTGGTAAACGATAATTTTTAGACGCATGAGCTCTCAGCTTCCAATTGGTACTGAATTCGTAAACACTTCCAAAACTGAACAACAACGGATTTTCAAAATTATCATTCACATCCTGCCTCAAAGTGACTTCATAGTTTAAGTTGTCGGTGAGTTGATGTTGAAACAACAGGGATAAACCGGCAACATCACGTTCAGCATCCTGCAATTGATTGCCTTCAGCCTGCGCATTCTGATAATTGATAATGGCATTTAATTTTATCGCATTTAAAGTATATAAAAACTCGTACTGCAGCCATTGGGTCGCCACTTCAGATGAAGAAGAGGTGCTGCGGTC
>CAYMXD010000168.1:0-5511 GCA_964394095.1 uncultured Mesohalobacter sp.
TTGAATAATTAAACTTGACTTCGATTATTTTTTATAATTTGAAAATTCAATTTTAATTATGTCCCAGAAAAAAGGAAATGAATCTTTTAAGTTAAAACATTTACCATCCTTATTGATCAAAACAGGAAAAGCTTGGTATGCAGATGATCCCTTTCGTTTAGGGGCGATCATTGCTTATTATTCTGTGATATCACTTCCGGGTTTATTGGTGATTATCATAAATCTTGTAGGTGCTATCTGGGGTTATGAAATTGTACAAGGCGAACTCACAGATGAGTTTTCTGCAGCTTTAGGGAGTGATACGGCAAACGCCGTAGAAACGATTATTACGGAGACACAGCAGGCAGATCAAGGAATTTTATCTACTTTACTTGGTATTGGTACGATTATCTTTGGTGCTACCGGTGTGTTTTATCAACTCAAACTAAGTCTAAATGATATTTGGAAAATAAAACCAAAATCCAATACAAAAATCTGGAAAGTAATTTTGGATCGCATTTTAAGCTTTGCATTTGTTTTGGTGATTGGATTTTTACTCCTTATTAGTTTTATTATTACAGCAGCAATAAATGCACTTAATGATTATATAAAAGAAGTTCTTCCGGATGTTTTAGTTTATCTAACTTATGCACTGGACGTTGTATTATCGATTGGTATCATTTCCGTTTTGTTTGCTTTGATGTTTAAATATTTACCAGATACCAAAATCAGATGGAAAACGGTGTGGATTGGTGCTGTCATTACGTCTTTACTTTTTGTGATTGGGAAATCCCTTTTGGGACTCTATTTTGGTCAGGTTGATCCGGGTTCTACTTATGGGGCTGCCGGGATTGTTGTTTTAGTATTACTATGGGTATCCTATTCCTCAATGATTTTGTTTTTTGGAGCTGAATTTACTTACATCTATTCTGAAAGCTATAAATCTGGAATTGAACCTACAAAAATAGCAACATCTACCGAAGATTAGTTTAATAATAATTTTTTGCTTACTTAACATACTGTTAATTAGACTTTTGTTTCCTGAATATCCTTTATTTTATACTAAATTTAAAATGTTAGACAATGAGTACTGATAAAAACAATAAACATAAAGGAAAAGGAAAAAAAACAAAATACTATGGCTTGTATATCATTTTTGGTGTTGCCATTATTATGATTTTGTATTATCTGATTTTTGTTAGTGGCATTATAGCTTCATAAGGTAAATAGATTTAAGTAAAAGAATTTAATTTCTATTTCTATAATCCCAAACTTTCAATTCTTCAAGGCTCACATATTCCAAAACTTTCTCATCACAAGCCTCTAAATTGATATAAAGTGGATATCCCGCGGCTTTACTTTTTAACCAAACGCCCATACAAATGCACCACCAATCTCCGGGTTTTAAGCCGGGAAACTGCCATTGAGGTTTAGGCGTTATAAGGTCGTTGCCTCTGGCTTTATTATACTCTAAAAATCCTTGTGTGACCTGCGCAGCTACAATATGCAAGCCCGGGTCGCGCTTATCATAAGAACAGTAGCCATCGCGTTTAGCGCCTGTTAAAGGGTCAAGTGAACATGTTTTTAATTCGGTACCGAGGACGTTTTTTTTCATAGTATTAATTTAATTGTAGTATGTTAGACTGAAGATTTACTTGTGTGTTTAAATTTTTAAGCATTATTTCTTGTTCTTTACCAATTCCTTTAAGTTTTCCTTTATAACTTGTTCTAATTCATAACTTGCAACACCTAATGGCTTGTTGAGTCCATGCATGGCATATTCTACCTTTACCTGACTTTTTTCTGCACATAAAAGTAACCCAATAGTAGGATTATCGGCTTCTATTTTTAGTTGTTTATCTATGGCTGTAGTGTAAAAGTTTAGTTTTGAGATATATTCAGGTTTAAATTCTCCGGTTTTTAATTCAATAACTACATATGCATGTAAAATTGTATGATAAAAAAGTAAATCTAAACGATATTCAGTATCATCCACGTTAATAACATACTGCTTTCCAACATAAGCAAAACCCCTTCCAAGTTCTAATAAAAAATCTCCAATTTTTTCGATAAGTTGCCTTTCTATATCAGCTTCTTGCATTTTTTTTGTCAATTGTAAAAAATCAAATTGATAAGGGTCTTTGAAAAAGCTTTGTGCTAAATCTGATTGTTTTGCAGGTAATGTTTTCTTAAAATTGGTTATGGCTCTACCATTTCTATGGTAAAGTTTGCCTTTAATCTGTTGAACTAAAATGTTCCTACTCCACCCGTTTTCGGCAGTTTCTTGTATATAAAATATTCTTTCCTCAAGGTTTTTAACTTTAGACAATAAAGTTATATGGTGATACCAAGGTATTTGTGCAAGTGACACTTTCACTTTTTTATTATTCTTTTGTGCAAGAGTTACTTGCACAAATGGAAAATTAGGATAAGCTTCTGCAAAGCTTAGCATATACTTTAAATTTCTTATGGAAAACCCTTTGCTTTGAGGATAGTCTCTTTTAATATCTTTTGCTAATCTATCTATTATCTTTGTCCCCCAACCTTCACGCTGTTTTGCTTTTGCTATATCACGCCCTATATCCCAGTATAATTTTAACAGTACTTCATTTACTTTGTATTTTGCCTTAAGTTGTGAGTCAGTTATTTTGGCTTTGATGTTAGCTAACCAAATATTGTAATTTTGTGGGTCATCTAAGTTACTCATAACTTATTGTATATTTTCTACTTAAGTTTTGTTCCAAATATTATAAAGAAATTCTAAACTCATATACTATTTCTCCAACGCCTTAGCTGTCATTGCAGTAAGCACGTTTCTTGGCGTAAACCTGCCTATAAAAACAAGTAGTTTATTCAAAAACCCATGAACAGCAACAGGTTTTCCCTTAAACATGGATTCCAAACCAAATTTAGAAACCTCCGCGGCCGAGGGAAGTTTAATGCTTTTCATCATGGTAGAATTATTCATATCGGCATGGTCAAAGAATTCTGTTTTTGTTGGTCCCGGGCAAAGTGCGCTGACTTTTACGCCATGATTTTTCCATTCGTAGGCCACAGCTTCTGATAGTGCCAGCACATAATGTTTTGTCGCAAAATATGTCGCCATCATCGGGCCCGGCTGAAAAGCAGCGGTAGAGGCCACATTCAATATATAACCCGATTGTCGTCTTATCATCTGCTGGCTGATGTAGTACATTAAGTCTGTTAAAACTTTAATATTCAGGTCTATCATGTTTTGAAGTTTACCGATATCGGCTTGGTCGAAACGGGCGTAATCGCCAAAACCTGCATTATTGATAAGCAGATGGATATAAATCTTTTTATCCGATAAATATTTAATCAGATCTTCTACAGCATTTTTAGCGGTTAAATCTAAGGCATAAATAGTCACTTTAACCTGGCTATGTTTTCTGGCCAGATCTTTCAAGAGGTTTTCCCGCCTTGCTACCACAACCAAATTATAGTCCTGCTCCGCCAGTTGCTTTGCAAATTCTCTGCCTAAACCTGATGAGGCGCCTGTAATTAATGCTGTTTTTCTCATGTTTAATAGCCTAATTTTTGTCTTACTCTGGTCAAGACTTCATCTGCCACTTCTTCGGCTTTGGCTTCTCCTACTTTTAAGGCACTTTCAACCTCTTCCGGATGCGATATCAAGTGATTAAATTTCTCGCGTTCAGCTTTATAGGTGTCAGTAATAAGCTTGAACAAAGCCTGTTTGGCATGACCATAGCCAAATCCACCGGCCAAATATTTTTGTCGTAATTCTTCTATCTGGCTTGTTTCAGCAATATACGAATACAATTTAAACACATTGCAAGTATCCGGGTTTTTTGGCTCTTCTAAGGGGGTGCTATCGGTTTGAATACTCATGATGGTTTTTCTGAGCTTTTTATCGGGCATAAAAATGTTGATGGTGTTTTGCTTGGATTTACTCATTTTTTCACCATCAATTCCAATAATCAATTGACTTTCCTGATGAATTTTAGGCTCAGGAAGCACGAAGGTCTCACCCATTTTGGCATGAAACCGCTGGGCAACATCTCTGGTCATTTCCAAATGCTGAAGTTGGTCTTTCCCCACCGGAACAATTTCAGCATCATAAAGCAAAATATCTGCAGCCATGAGCATAGGATAAGTAAACAATCCGGAGTTGACATCTTCCAATCGGTCGGCTTTGTCTTTAAATGAATGCGCTAAAGTTAAACGCTGATAGGGAAAAAAGCAATTGAGATACCAGGTTAGCTCGGTAACTTGTGGGATTTTGCTTTGTCTATAAAACACGGTTTTAGACGTGTCTAAACCAAAAGCCAGCCAAGCGGCTGCTGTATGCAAGGTGTTATTAATAAGCGTATTGGTATCTTTTATCTGCGTTAGAGAGTGCAAATCTGCTATAAACAGAAAAGATTCATTCGTAGGGCTGTTAGCCATTTCAATTGCAGGTTGTATTGCGCCCAGGAGGTTTCCTAAATGCGGTGTTCCTGTGCTTTGTATGCCGGTTAAAATTCTTGACATGGTTTGATTTTTTTTCAAAGATAAATCTTTTGTTTATCAGTATAATGGATTTGTGTAATTTTGGCGGCAAATGAATATATTTTATAACATCTTTCGATTATTTTGGCGCATTTGGTTCTATGTGTTGCTATTTTTTAGCATCATGTTACTCTTACCGTTGCTGATTATATCCATTATAAAAGAAGAATGGTACGGTTTCTTTTTTAAATTGGCCAGAATATGGTCTAAAATCATTTTATATGGGATGGGATTTATCCCCAAAATAAAAGCTGAACAAAGCATACTTAAAGACAAGAGCTACCTTTTGGTGTCTAACCATACCAGTATGATAGACATTATGATGATGTATTATATTTCAAAAAATCCATTTGTATTTGTTGGCAAGAAAGAATTGGCCAGGTACCCTTTGTTTGGATTTTTCTATAAACGCACTTGTATTTTGGTGGACAGAAAAGACACCAAGAGTCGGCATGCGGTATTTCAACAAGCTCAAAAACGCTTAGACAAGGGTTTAAGCGTGTGTATATTCCCGGAAGGCGGTGTACCGGATGACACCTCCGTCGTCCTTGATACGTTTAGAGACGGTGCATTTCGCTTGGCCATCAACCATCAAATCCCTATTGTGCCGATTGTGTTTTATGACAACAAGAAACGCTTTTCTTACCAGTTTTTTAGCGGTTTACCCGGAGCTTTGAGAGCTAAAATACTGCCATTTGTGGATACAAAAGGGCTAAGCTTAAAAGATAAACGTAACTTGAATGTTAAAGTGAGGCAAAAAATCCTTAAGGAATTAACGCCTTAAAATGTATTCTCAGGTGTTTTTTTAAAACGAGACCTTTCTCCGAAAGCAAATACCAAACAAGGTCATGAGCATCTTTAACCTTTAGAAAACATAAAACTGAACTTTTATAAAACAGTGGATAGTCCCTGAATGCTCGCCGACTATATTCCACCTTTTATAACATTTGATTATTAAGCAAACTGCTCCAATGTGTTTTAAAACATTAAGGTATTAAGGCA
>CAYMXD010000169.1:0-5492 GCA_964394095.1 uncultured Mesohalobacter sp.
TGAAAAACGCTTTTTAATGTCTTTTTCCATCTTATCGACATCAATGTCACCAACAGCGATAAATGCCATTAAGTTCGGTCTGTACCAAGTCTCGTAATAGTCTATCAAATCTTGGTGTTCAAAATTTTCTAAAATCTCCTTTTTACCAATCGGCAAACGTTCAGCATATCTGGATTTGTATAGCAATTTATCAAAATATTCTTTACGCATACGTTCTGAAGCACCGAGACCAATACGTAATTCCTCTAAGACTACACCACGTTCTTTATCAATTTCTTCTGGATCTAAGGTGGCATTAAACGCCCAATCTTCCATGATATCCATGGCTTTTGGCAAATTGTCGGGATCATCTAAAGGAATTGGCAGAAAATATACCGTTTCATCAAAACTGGTATAGGCATTGAGGTCGTTACCAAACTTTACACCAATACTCTGCAGGTAATCTACCAACTCATTTTTAGGGAAGTGTTTTGTTCCGTTGAAATTCATGTGCTCCATAAAGTGCGCTAAACCAAGTTGTTTCTCGTTTTCCAATATCGAACCTGCTTTGACGACGAGGCGTAAAGTGACTTCATTTTCAGGTTTTTGATTGTTTTTGATAAAATAGGTCATACCGTTTTTCAGCACACCGGTTCGTATGCTTTCATCGAGTTTTAAAGATTTTGTTTCAGTTGATGTTTGGGCAAACCCTAGAAACCCAATCCAAAATAACAGTACTACATGTTTAATGGAATTTTTCATAAGCTATGTTTTATTTAAATTTTCAACTAAGTTATGAAAAACTAAAACATTAGTTTTAAATTTAGTTTTCTTTAACTAATAATTATTTTTTTTGAAAAATTTGAATGCTATCCAAATGCATACTTTTTATTAAATATTTCGTTTATTTGTATAGTTAATTCTTAATATTAGTAATATGTTAAAGAAGTTCGTTTTATGTTTAGTCTGTATAACTTCTCTTTTGATGGTTTCCTGTCAGGAAGATATGGATGATGTTATTAGACCAGCAAGCACATTAGATATAAATGACTTTGTCTATAATGCCATGTTTAATTTTTATTTCTATAAAGGTGATGTGCCAGATTTAGCAAACGATAGATTTACTTCAAACACAGAATACACAGACTACCTTTCTCAGTTTAGCGAACCTGAATTACTTTTTGAAAACTTACTATTTGATGAAGATAGATTTAGTATAATAGTTGAAGATTACAGGGTTTTAGAAAATAACTCTCAAGGTTTAACACTATCAAATGGAATGCGATTTGGTCTGGTTCGTATTCAGGATACAAATCAGGTTTTTGGTTACGTGAGGTATGTTGTACCTAATTCTCCCGCAGAATCTGCCGGTGTTGAACGAGGAATGGTATTTGCGCAGGTAGATGGCATTAATCTTACAGATACAAACTTTATCGATTTGCTATCGCCTCAGCAATATAGCATTGGATTGGTAGAATTGCAGAACAGTCAGTTGGTTTTAACCGGTGACGTGATAGAACTCACTAAAACAGAATTAACTGAAAATCCTATACATATTGCCAAAACGCTCGATATTAATGGACAAAGCATAGGTTATTTGATGTATAATGCCTTTCGATCTAACTTTCAGGCCGAGCTTAATCAGGTTTTTGGAGAATTTTTGGCTGATGGCGTCACAGATTTAGTTTTAGACTTAAGATATAATGGCGGCGGCAGTGTAGAAACTGCAAAAGATTTAAGCTCTATGATTACCGGCCAATTTAACGGCGATTTGTTTGCAGTTGAAAGATTTAATGAAAACTTTACAGATATTGAACTTTTCTTTGATGATGAAACTGCTGATGGACAAAGCATCAATAATCTTAATTTAACAAGGGTTTTTATACTGACTTCAGGCTCAAGTGCATCGGCCAGCGAACTTGTAATTAACGCTCTAAACCCTTATATTGATGTTATACAAATAGGCACAAACACTGTTGGAAAGTTCCAGGGTTCGGTGTTAATATATGATTCACCGGAATTTGTTAACAAGCAAAACATCAACATTACCCACTTTTATGCCTTACAACCCTTGATCTTTGAAATTGAAAATGCTGAAGGTTTTACCGGTTTTGACGAGGGCTTAACTCCAGATATAGAGCAACCGGAGGACTTCTTTAATCTTGGTGTTTTAGGAGAAGCATCAGAGCCTTTATTAAATCGAGCTTTGGTAGAGATAGGCGTTGGTCTTCAAGTAGATCCGCCTCATGGGGAAGAAGAGTTTTCAAGAAGTTCTAATTTCGAAATTATTGGAGAGTCCGGTTCAGAACAGAAAGACTATCAACGCATGTATGATAATTCGATTAAGCAATCGATGTTGAAGTAGAACTTAAATCATGCTAAAGTCTGTACGAAAACTAATAGCAAACTCTCCTTTATTACAAATTACCAGCTTTAATAGCTTTAGCCTTGTACTAAAACTTTTCACCAGCCTCGTAATTTCAAAATTAACAGCCATCCTATTTGGAACTCAGGGTATGACTCTCATAGGGAATTTGAAAAATGTTCTGGTTGTTTTACAAAATTTTTCTACTGGTGGCTTGGATATTGCAGTTGCAAAATATTCCAGCGAACACAAAGATGAGGAAAATAAATATAAAGTTTTTATTTCCACTTTATTGTGGGTCTTTGTGGGTCTTAGTATAATTGTCTTTTTTGGTGTTTTTTTATTTTCTGGAGCCTTAGCAGAATACGTCTTTAATGATATAAACTACAAGTACGTATTTAAATGGATGGCTGTTTTACTCCCGCTCTATGGTTTAAATACTTATATGCTTGCCATTTTGCAAGGCTTGGAACACTTTAAAAAGGTTATACGAATCAATATCTACATGCATATTTTGAATGTTGTGGTATTTTCAATTTGTGTTTATGCTTTTGGATTGCCCGGTGCTCTGATGGCTATAATAATAGTTCCTTCGGCAAGTCTAAGTTTTAGTTTTTTAATAGCAAGAAAGCATCTAAAGTTAGGACACTTTTTTGATTATTCCATATTTTCAACGCAACAACTAAAGTATTTTGGCCAATATGCTTTTATGACTTTAATTTCTGCAGTAACTTTTCCTCTGGTTTACCTGGGTGTTCGACAAGGGATTAGCGATAAAATTGGTATAGACGCAGCAGGATATTGGGAAGCCAATTTTAGGCTATCTACATTTTATTTGGTATTCATTCAATCCTTACTCAACTTGTATATTCTTCCAAAATTTGTTCAGGCCAAATCCCGACAAGAGTTTCGCTCTATAGTATTTGAATTTTATAAACAGGTTCTTCCGTTTTTTGGTTTGGGTTTACTATTGTTATTTGTCGTAAGAAAATACCTTGTATTACTTGTGTTTTCAGAAGATTTTCTAGAAGTCACTACAATTTTAGGTTGGCAGATGGTAGCAGACTTTTTAAGAGTTCTGGCTCTTGTCATGGTGATTCAGTTCCATGCCAAAAAAATGATTTGGCATTACATACTTACAGATTTATTCCTGGCGATAACTTTGTATTTTAGCGCCATCATTGGCTTAAAATATTTAGATTTATCTGGGGTTGTTATCGGGCATGCTGTAACTTATGCAATTTATTTTTTAGTAATTTTAGGTATCTTTAGAAAATCAATTTTTATAAAACAGAGCATTTAACTTTGAGGCTAAATGAAAAACATTCTATATGAAATCAATTTTTGACCAAGAAGCTTACAACGACATTATTCTAAGGCTGGACGAACTCTCTCCCGATGATAAGCCTAGTTGGGGAAAAATGGGTGTGACTCAAATGCTCAAACATTGCCAAAAGCCCATTAAACTTGCTTTTGGAGAAGAAAAAGTGCAACGACCTAATGTTTTTATGAAATTATTGATTAGGCTTATGAAACCTACTTTATATAATGACAAGCCCTGGAAAAAAGGTTTACCAACTGCTCAAGAATTTGTAATACAACATACAGAAGATTTTGAAACAGAAAAATCAAAATTGAAAGGCTTAGTTAAACGCTTTTATGATTCTAAGTCCTATTTTGAACCCTCCAAGCCTCACCCAATATTTGGAGAAATGAAATCCAAGATGTGGGGGCAATGGGGTTATAAGCATTTAGACCATCACTTAAAACAATTTGGAGTTTAAGAATACTTCAACTAAACATATCAATTTGAATACTAAACGTCCTAAAGTAGAATTTCTGGTATCCACCATGAATCGTACAGATTTAGGTTTTTTAGATGTCATGTTTGAGAATTTTGACCTGAATTTAATTCATATCCTCATTATAAATCAAACTTCAAAGCATAAAATTCTTACCTCAAATCAAAACCATATTAGAGTTATAAATTCCTATGAAAAAGGACTGAGTAAAAGCAGAAATCTAGCTCTAAACCACGCCCTTGGTGAGATTTGTTTTATAGCTGACGACGACATACAGTATTTGCCGGATGCCATAGATATTGTTGTATCTGCTTATCAGGATTATCCACAAGCAGTCTTTATTTCATTTCAATTTTTAACTAAAAATGGAAAAGTAGAGACTTTATACCAAAAAAAGGCAGGTGTTCAGAACAGTTTACTTCATAAACAGCATTTGCATTCTATAGAAATAACTTTAAAACCTGATGTACTCTTAAGACAGGGTATTCAGTTTCATACTTGTTTTGGATTAGGGGCTTTATTCAAATCGGGAGAAGAAATTGTCCTGAGAGACGATTTGATTCGAAAGAAACAGAGGGTAGTTTATGTGAATACACCAATTGTTAAGCACTTAGGACAAGCCTCTGTTGCCAAAGAAGGTTCGAGAGAATATACTCAGGCAATTACAGCTGTAAAGTACAGGTTACATAAAAATCTTATTTATCTTTGGTTGCTGAGATACATATGGCTTTTGCTGAAGAGAAAAGTCATTAAAACCTCTGAAATTAAACAAATTTGGAACTATGGCGTCAAGGCTGTTAGCGATTATAAAAGACACTGCAAAAGATAAGCAAAATCAAAAAGCCTTAGCGTTTTGGCTGATTGTTTTATTGGTGTCTTTTGTTGTTCAGGCCTATGGTTTTGGTTTTAATCGCATTTTACCGAGAAATTTGTTAGAAAATACTGCATTGTTAATCATTTTAATATGCTTTAGTTTGCTGTTTAACAAGAGATGGAGCGTTATTGTTCAATTTTTGGCCTATGGTTTGTTTTGGCTCAACTGTCTGTTTGAAAGTTTGTATTACTATCTGTTCAAAGCCAATATCAGTGCTTCATCTATTTTTATCCTTTTAGAAACTAATCTGGCCGAAGCCAGAGAATTTGTCGAGTTTTATTACAATCCTTTTATAGTATTTGTTGTCCTTATATTTATGACGCAGCTTTTGCTTTACGTCAAAACAAGACCAATTTTTAGAATTCGCAGGAAAATAGTTAATCAAAAAATTTACTACGTGCTTGGTATTGTAATCCCTTTGTTACTAATGATTTACAAGGACTTTCAGCGTTATAATTTTCTTTACCTCAGT
>CAYMXD010000170.1:0-5486 GCA_964394095.1 uncultured Mesohalobacter sp.
CCAAATGATGACTTATATGAGTAAAGTACGCCCTCTCCGGTTTAAGAATATTTACCATTTCTATGGCTTGTTCTAGATTTAGATGGGTATGGTGTTCTTCTTTTCGTAAGGCATTTAGAACCAAGACTTTTAATCCTTTCAATTTTTCCATCGAAGATTCTGGTATAGTTTTAGCATCGGTAACATAAGCAAAGTCATCTATCCGAAACCCGTAAACCTGCAATTTTCCATGAAATACATTTATAGGTATTGCCGTTTTATTGCCTACATTAAATGGTTTATCATTAATGGTATTGATATCTAGAGTCGGTGCACCGGGATATTTATTTTGAACAGCGAATACGTATTCAAATCGCTTTTTAAGTTCTTTTAAAACCCTTTCATGGGCATAAATCGATATGTCACCTTGTCTAAAATAAAAGGGCCTAATGTCATCTAGACCAACAACATGATCATTATGTTCGTGGGTAAAAAGAATGCCGTTTAAGTATTCTATAGGATGAGATAACATTTGTTGCCTAAAATCGGGGCCACAATCCACAACATAAGCATAGTTTTCCCACTCTATGAGAATAGACACTCTTAATCTTTTATCCTTTTCATTTTCACTCAAGCAAACCGGGTGTTTACTCCCTATAATTGGTACACCTTGAGAAGTTCCTGTTCCTAAAAATGTAATTTTCAAAAGCCTATTTTTCACAAAAATAGTCATAATTTTTTGTAAGCTAGTCCAATATAGTATCTTTGTTGAGTGCTCAATTAAGACGACTAAATTTATTACTAATGGCAGTTTCAATAGACGGCGATCAGGATTTTGACAAAGTTTTATCCATAAAAAACAAAGCTTTAAGAATTAATCTCAATAAACACATTTACGGGACTTTCGCTGAAATAGGCGCAGGGCAAGAAACTGTAAGAAATTTTTTTAGAGCTGGAGGTGCCAGTGGAACCATAGCAAAAACGATGAGTGCTTATGATAAGGACTTTAGTGATGCCATTTACGGAACTGAAGCCGACAGACGCTATGTGACAGAAGAACGCCTTAACAAAATGCTTGACCACGAAACACGTCTTATAGAAGAACGTATCATCAGACGAAAACATCCCAACAAATTATTTTTTACCTATGCCAATACTGTTGCAACAATCGACTTTGCTAAAAAATATAAAGGCCATGGTTGGGTAGGCATCAAATACCAAGTCAAACCGGATGAGGCTTATAACAAAATTGTTATCCACATCAGGTTTAAGGAAAACGATGCTAAACACCAACAAATCACCCTCGGTGTGCTTGGCGTAAACTTGATATACGGGGCCTATTACAATTACGATAGTGCAAGGTCTATTTTACGAAACTTATACAATCACCTAGACCAAGATCAACTTGAAATAGATACCATCAACTTTTCCGGACCACGATTTAAAAATGTAGACAACCGCTTAATGAGTTTACAGTTGGTAAAAAATGGCATGACCGATGCGGTGATGTTTGCACCAAGCGGTAAAAATGTTTTGCCTGCCAGCGTGTTGTACAAAAAAAATATACTAGCACTCAGAGGAAGTTTTAGGCCCGTAACCAAAGTGAATTTGGATATTTATAAAAACTCACTAGAATTATTTCAAAATGAACGAAAAGTGAGTAAGAGTGAAACGCAGGTCGTTTTTGAAATCACCTTGTCCAACCTTCGTTCTGAAGGCGAAATTGATGAAGAAGATTTTTTAGACCGCGCAGATTTACTTTGTGATTTAGGTCAAACCGTGATGATTTCTAACTTTCAGGAATATTACAAACTTGTAGAATACCTGTCTAATTATTCTAAAGAACGTATGGGCATTGCCATGGGCGTCAACAATCTGATTGATGTCTTTGATGAAAGGTATTACAGACACCTCAGTGGTGGAATTCTTGAGGCTTTTGGTAAACTATTCTTTAAAGACTTAAAAGTTTACCTTTACCCTTACAAAAATCCGGAGACCGGTGAAATTATAACTTCTGAAAACCTGAAAGTTCATCCAAGAATGAAAGAATTATACAAATTCTTCAAAAATAATGGTCGTGTAGTTGACATTAAGGATTACGACGAAGATAATTTAGGTATATTCTCTAGACAGGTGCTACAAATGATTGCAGAAGGGGAAAAAGGTTGGGAAGACAAACTGCCTAAACCCACTGTGGAAATGATAAAAAGCCAGAACCTGTTTAAACGCGATTATAAAAAAGCGGAGAATATTGGGTATAATATTCCGTAGATTAAGTGTTCGATTTGACTATTAATCTATAGAATATTGGTATAAAGTACAGACTCACAAAAGTACCCACAATTAAACCACCAATAACGGATAGTGCCAGTGGTTTTTGTAAATCGGCGCCTAGTCCGGAAATAAACAAAAAAGGCAATAAAGCAAGTATGGTCGTTAAGGAGGTCATCAATATGGGTTTTAGACGCATTACGCCAGCTTTTTCAATAGATTCATCAATATTGAGCCCCGATTGTCGTAAGCTATTAATGGTATGAATTTTTATGATACTATCGTTTATGACAATACCTGCCATGACCACTATGCCTATACCTGTCATAATATTCAAATCACTTCCAAAAATCCAAACCATAAGTAAAGCACCACCGATGTTTATGGGTATCTCTGATAGAATGATTAAGGGTTGCAATAACGAATTAAATTGAGCAGCCATAACGAAGTATAGCAAACAAATGGCGACTAAAATTACAAGTACAAATTCCCCTAAAAGGTCTTTATTGCTAAAATAAGCACCCGAGAACTTTATATTGTAGTCAGAATTTTTTGACAAAACATCATAAGTGGACTCTAGGATCTTTTCCGGTTCATCTATATTTTCTTTAGCGTCTAGAGAGACATACTCGCCTCCTCGATTTGCCGTTATGGTTTTATAATCTAGTGCAGTATTTACGGTAATAAGCTCGCTCAATGGAATAAGTATACCATCGGTATTTGCAATAAAAGTTGTTTTTAAAATAACCTCTAAATTTTCCTCTTCTATCCCAAATCTAATCGGTATGATTTGATCGGTATTTTTTAGGTTATCGATATAATTCTGATTGAGCAAAGTTTTTAATTCCTCGGTGAGGCTAGGGTAACTCACATTATACAATAACATCCTGTCATGCTGAATGCTTATACTTAATAATTGCTGAGAGGGTACGGGCTCAAAATCAAAAGGGATGTGTTTTCTTATGCTGTCTAGTGTACTTAAATCAGGGGCTTCTAAAGATTGAGTTGAAAACAGCTGCCCTTCAAACTGAGCAGCTTCCTGACCAAAAATGTACTGAAAAATGTTTTCCGGTGGTTTGATGCTATATTGGGTATGAGGATATAT
Source organism: uncultured Mesohalobacter sp. (assembly GCA_964394095.1). Classification (GTDB taxonomy): domain Bacteria; phylum Bacteroidota; class Bacteroidia; order Flavobacteriales; family Flavobacteriaceae; genus Psychroflexus. The sequence continues at coordinate 3,356 of CAYMXD010000170.1, forward strand.
TGCCTGAATATTCTGAAATTGCTTCATAAAGTCATCGACTTCTTTTGCATTTGCAAACTTTATGTATATTTCTGCTTCAGATAAACTTTTATCAGCTTCTCTTTGTAAAAGGTATTTTTGTTCACCTGTTTCAATCGCTAAATCTACATAAGAGATACTGTCAAAATAGCTTTGAAGTCGTGTATTGTTTTCGGCAATACTGATGTTTTCATTCCAGTCTAATTCTATAACCGCCTCGTTTTGTTTTAACTCCGGAAGGCTTTTTAAAGTTAAATGTAATGCTAGGATAACGCCTATGGTCAAAAAAACAAAAGCTATAAAAAGCGTTATGCCTTTTCTGTAATAAAACAGTTTGAATCCCTTTTTGTATAATCCGGGTAAATCTATTCTGTTTTTAATTAGTGTTTTGGTATTTTGATTTTTCACCAATAACAAATACAACACCGGTATAAAACATATAGACACCAGTAAAGACGAAAATAAGCCTATACTCACTGCCATGGCCTGATCGTAAAATAATGCCCCTGTAATACCGCTTAAAAAAACAAGCGGCACAAAAATGATGCTTGTTGTCATCACAGAACTAAAAAGCGGTGAGATCATTTCTGTGGTGCCCTCTGCACAGGCTTTAAACAGTGATATATCTTCTTCGAGTTTTTGGGTAATATTGTCTATGATAATTATGGCATTATCTATCATCATACCGACGCCAAGAATAAGCCCGGATAACGAAATAATATTTATGCTTATACTGGCAACATACATCAATAAAAAACTCACGACTAAAGACAAAGGTATGCTTAAGCCAATTATAAGAGGAGACTTGAAATCTTTTAAGAAAAGAAACATGATCAAAATAGCCAACAGACTCCCTAAAATTAAACTGGATTTTAAATTGTCTATAGACAACTTAAGCAACTGGCTTTGATCCTGATGGATATGAAAAGATAAACCGGGATAATCTTTTTCAAATGAACGTTTTAAGTCTGTTATCTTTTCTTTAAGCTCATATATACTGGCGTCTGACTGTTTGATGATTGCCAGTTGGATGGCCTTTTGATTGTTATAAAAGGTATTTCCCCTTACAACTTCTGTGGTCTTTATTACTTCAGCAAAATCTTTAAATTTATAAAGCCTGTTGTTTATATTTAAATCTATTTGCTCAATGTCCTTTACATTCTCTAAAGGGTTAGAAAACCGAAAATCGTAGCGATACGCTCCATCCTGTACCATAAGATTTCCTAACACAAAATTGTTGTCCCGCAAACTTGAAATTAATATACTCTGGTCTAGATTCAGGCTTTGTAGGGCGTTGTATTTTGGAATAACTTTAATCTCCGGCTCTACATGCCCGGACATGTCTGCTATGGCTATGTCCGGTAATTGTTCTATGCGTCTTTTGATGACCTGATTAATAAATTGACTGAGTTCTAAAAACTGATCATCACTGGCTAAACTGTCTTGAGTTATACTCATGTACACCACCGGAATATCTGATGCAGAAGCTTTTACAACACGTGGGCGTTCTATATCGTTGGGCAGACTGTTCATGGCCATATCTACCATTTCGTTGACCTCAATAAAAGCTAAGTCTGTAGACACCCCATACTGAAAATACAAATTTAAGACCGCCATACCATCACGGGTTTGAGTTTTGATGTCCCTTAAGCTGGAAACCTGCATAAGTCTATTACGCAAAGGCCTGGTTACGCTGGTTTCTATTTGTCTCGCGGTATTATTTGCATAATTGACTTGAACGGTGATTTCCGGTATTGGAATATCCGGCAGTAAAGACGTATTGAGTTTTTGGGTAGACGCCAAACCAAGCAGTAAAACTGCAAAACTTATCATAAGCACCGCTATGGGTCTTTTGAGCAAATAGCTTAGCATAAGTTTTAATTTTTGGCTTTTATAAAAGTGGCATCCACATTAGCATCGTGAGATAAATTCATGTTGTTTGAAATGATGATGGTATCCTTGGGTTTTAAACCCTCACTTATGGCGTAATGTGATGAATTTTGGTCCTTAACCTCAACGTAATTCCATTTGGATAGACTGTCATTTAGCGTAAAAATTACCTCGCGATTAGACCGCAAGACTAAAGCCGATTTTGGCACGACTAAAACATCTT
>CAYMXD010000171.1:0-5475 GCA_964394095.1 uncultured Mesohalobacter sp.
AAAAGTCCCTCACTTCGACTGGGCTCAGTGCGACGCCCTTGGAGGGATTTAGGGAGGCTTCTCCCTCCCTATTCCGTCACCTCCCCTCGAAGCGACGTCTCAAAAATAGTCTTAAATACCCGCATACTCAAACGCTTAGGCAGCAGATACATCATCTTGGCTAATGCACTTTCAGTGGTCATATCATTCCCGGTAATTACCCCAATTTTCTGAAGTTTTTGGCTGGTATAGTATTTTCCCATTTGCACCTCGCCACCAATACATTGGGTAACATTGACAACAGGCGTACCCTGATTGATTTTAGACCGAATACCTTCAACAAACCAATCGTCTGTTTTAAAATTCCCGCTGCCAAAACTTTCTAAAATGATGCCTTTAACATCTTGAATATCCATCAAGGCCTTAAAAACGCTTGCATCGAGACCGGGAAATAATTTTAAAAGTAATATCTTTTCTTCCAATTCTGTATGCAGAACAAGAGGTTTGATTTTACGGATTTTTTTTAATGCCGAATGGTTAACTTTTAAACTCACTCCCGACTGAATTAAGTGCGGGTAATTGGGTGACTCAAAGGCTTCAAATTGTTCTGCGCTGGCTTTGGTGGTGCGGTTGGCACGGTAGAGTTTGTATTCAAAATACAAGCCGACTTCCTTGACCACTTGCCGTCCATTTTGCTTTAAACCGGCCACTTGAATACTGGAAATCAGGTTTTCTTTGGCATCTGTTCTCAGGTCGCCAATCGGTAGCTGCGAGCCTGTAAAAATAATGGGCTTTGATAAATTCTCAAGCATAAAGGATAGGGCTGAGGCCGTATAAGACATGGTATCGCTGCCGTGTAAAACCACAAAACCATCGTAGGTATCATAATTGTCAAAAATGATTTTGGCCAATTTCTGATACTCCCGTATACTAAAATCTGAAGAGTCGATGGGTTGCTCAAAACTGATTGTATCAATTTGATGTTCAAGGAGTTTGATTTCCGGAATTTTGGACAACAACTGATCGAAGTCAAACGCTTTTAAGCTGCCTTTTTCATTCTCCCTGATCATTCCAATCGTACCACCAGTGTATATTAATAATAATTTAGCTCCTTTTTTAGGCATAGTTTTCAAATGTTTTAAACGCCAAAAATCCTCTTAGAATTTTCAGTGCTTAGTTTAGCAAGCTCCTTCAGTGATATATTGTGGATTTCTGACATTTTTTGAGCGACAAATATAAGATGAGCGCTTTCATTTCTTTTTCCTCGAAAAGGTTTTGGCGATAGGTAAGGCGAATCGGTTTCTAAGACAATATGTTTTAAATCGATATCGGCTAAAAACTGATCTATTTTGCCATTTTTAAAAGTCACCACACCGCCTATACCGAGTTTCATGCCCAATGAAATTGCTTGCTGTGCCTGTTGGTAAGTTCCTGTAAAACAATGAAATATGCCATACAGATCTTCGCCCTTATGCTGTTCTAAAACCTCAAAAACTTCATCGAAAGCGTCTCGACAGTGAATGACAATGGGTAGATTGTACTGCTTGGCCCATTCAATTTGCTGATGAAAAGCTTCTTGTTGAATTTTTAAGGTACTTTTATCCCAATACAAGTCAATCCCAATTTCTCCAACCGCATAAAATTTCCTTTTTTCAAGCTGAGATTTCACATGCATCAATTCTTGTTTAAAAGTATCTTTTTTTACCGAAGTCGGGTGTAAGCCCATCATCAAAAATACATGATCTGGATATTGGTTTTCAAGGGCATACATGGCTTGAGTCGTCTCAGAATCTATAGCTGGAATAAAGAAACGCTTGACGTCTCCATCAAACGCCCTTTGCATCATTTCATCTCTATCCTCATCAAAGGCGTCACTGTATAAATGGGTGTGGGTATCGGTAAGGGTCATAAATTTAGTTTTGAAAGTCACTATTGAATAGAGAATTGTTTGTTTTCTGCATGGAGTTTACGAATGATTGGGCTGCACCTGTAACGGTCTTCGCGATAGGTGTCGTATAAATCGTCCATGCGGTTTTCACACCAGTGTAAGCCTCTTTCGTTTGCCCAAGCCAGTAAGCCTTTAGGGTAATTCACGCCTTTAGTCATGGCGAGTTCAATATCTTTTGCTGAGGCAATATTTAGGTGTAATGCATCGGCTGCTTCATTGATGAGCATCACCAATATGCGGTTTAAAATATGATAACCTAAGACTTCATCTTTTGTCGGCTCCGGATTTGTTGTTTTGTCTTTATAATTATAAAAGCCTTTTCCTGATTTTTTACCGAGGTATCCGGCTTCTGCCAAGCGTTTTTGTGTAAATGAGGGTTTGTATCGCGGATCGTAGTAAAAGGATTGGAAAACAGTTTCGGTTACGGTATAATTGACATCATTACCTATAAAATCCATCAATTGAAAAGGCCCCATTCTAAATTTACCCAATTTAGTCATCGCCCAGTCTATAGTAGGAACATCGGCTATACCTTCCTCCAAAATTCTAAGGGCTTCGCCGTAAAACGGTCTGGCCACACGATTGACGATAAAACCGGGGGTGTCTTTTGCTTTAACCACGGTTTTGTCCCAGCCTTTTATCATGTCAAAAGCACTTTCAAAAACAGCGTTATCGGTTTGAACCGCAGGAATGATTTCAACCAAGGGCATCATAATAGCCGGATTAAAAAAGTGAACCCCTAAGCAACGTTCCGGATGTTCTAAGGCTGAAGCTATTGAAGCTATAGATAAGGATGAGGTATTGGAAGCCAAAATGCAGTCTTTGGAAACAATGCTTTCCAATTCTTTGAAGACCTTTTGTTTGACCTCAAGGTTTTCAACAATAGCTTCTATACAGAAGTCCGTATCTTTAAAATCTTCAAGGTTTTCAGAATAAGAAATCGTTTTAAAAAGAGCATTTAGCTCCTCTTCAGTTTTCTTTTCTCGTTTTAAAAAGCGTCTAAGGTTTTTCTCATTGTTTAGCCTGGCTTGCTCTAAGGCTTCTGGGTTTTTATCAACAATCACAACATGGCATCCGCTTTTTGAAGCGACCTGTGCAATGCCACTACCCATGGTGCCTGCGCCAATAATTCCAATTGTCATCATAATGAAATTTTGAACAAAGATAGGATTATTCTATTGAACCCGCATTATGCATTAGAAATCATTCTAATGCATAAACGAATAAGAAAACTCTACCATTTCGATGTTTCAGCAAAACATCAAAATGGTGATTTTCTATCTCGGGTCCCGATTCTATTTTAATTCAATAATTGAATTAAAAATTAGATCGAGGACTCTCGAATAACTACAAATTAAAATTATGATAATTTAATTTGTGTTATTCGGAGGTTAAACCCAACTAATGCAAGTAGTTTGGCTCATTCTTTACCTCCTATTGCATAACTTGGGTTGAACCTAAGTCCGGCTTAAGGGGGTTTTAGCAAGTAGGGCTGTTAGGTTTTTAAAAATGAAATGCACTGCGTGTTAAACACCAAAGGCTGTTCTACATTAACCACATGTCCGCAGTTTTTTATGACATGCAGCAAGGCATTTTTCTGTTCTTCTGCAATTTTTTTGATGCTGGGTAAAATCAAATGATCTTGCTCGCCCATGACATATAATGAAGGAATTTGAGTATCCTTTTCTCTAAAAAATTTTAGAAGCGGGTTGATTTCAGAGGCCAATTTAAACCATCGGATAAACTCTTTTTGATACAGCTTTTTTGCTTCATTGACAAATAAAAGTCGCGATGCTTTATGGTTCTTCCGGGGCATGATTATAAAGGCAAAAAGCTTGTAAAGCAGCATATAAGGCACAATCGATTTAAAGGCTACGCCCACTTTCATCAGGAAACGTGAACGCACATTAAGCTTCATGATGGCGCCGCCAAGAATAACTTTATGGACGCGGTCAGGGTGTTTTTCAACAATATTTCTAATGATGATGGTTCCCAGAGAAATACCTATAAAGTGAGATTTTTCTATCTTGAGATGATCTAAAACTTCAATGATGTCATTGGTAATGCTATCAAACGTATAATTTTCATTAAAACTGTCTTTTATTTTAGGTTTTGAGTTACCGTGCCCCCTCAAGTCTAATAACAACACATTAAAATGCGTTTTGAAATCCCGAATTTGTTTAAACCAAATCGAAGAGCTCCCACCTGCACCGTGGACAAAGGTTACCCATGGTTTTTCAGGGTCGTTCAGATAAGTGGTGTAATTTAGCATAGGACAAAAATACTTCAAGTTACTTAATAATAAAAGATATGCCTATTATTTTGAATGTTTTAAAGTAATATATCAGTTTTTATGGTGTGTTTTTAGTGAAACTCTTAATATTTTTAAATCTATTTTGAGTTGAATGGGTATTGAAAGCCTTAATTCCATGATTACCTTGATGTTTTTTTACTATCAAAACTGGTCCTGAAAATCCGATTGGCCAAAACCGATTTAAAATGTAGTGTTGAAATACTCAAATGCGTATAGCATACGAGAACCGTACCAACTGAAATATTCGCCATTCACAAATTTGATATTTTTATTTGGTATGGGGATGTTATCTAAGTGTTTTGCTTTAAACGGATAAGGTTCAGAAGACAATAAAAGCCAATCTAATTCCGGGAGATTTTTGATATCAATTTCCGGGTAGCGGCTTTGGTTGGCAAACACATTTTCAAAATTATTGATTTCGAGCATATGATTAATAAACGTATCCTGACCTACAGCCATCCACGGCTCCCGCCAAATCAGGTAAGCCACTTTCAGTTTTGGTTTGTTTTGAATACTGTTTTTAAATGTGTTGTACCTCTGTTTTAATTGAGTTATGATTTCTTTTCCTTTTGATCTTTTGTTAAATATAGCAGCATAATCGTCAATCAGTTTGTAATTGTCGTCTAAAGTTTTAATATCAGATACGTGCACTGGTGCAATTTTACTAAGCTCTTCTACCATTTCTGGGGTGTTTTCTTCTTTATTACAAAAAATAATATCCGGTTGAAGCGATTTTATTTTATCAACATGCACTTGTTTTGTCCCACCAACAATAGTTTTTGTGGATTTAAGGTGTTTGGGATGCACACAAAATTTGGTCATTCCAAGGATATTGTCTTCTAAGCCTAAATCGACTAAAAGTTCGGTTTGGCTGGGGACGAGGGAGATGATTCTATTAGGAACACTGTTTAAGTTGATATCTCTATTTAAAAAATCCTTAAAAAGCATAAAGGCTAATATAAAAAATAAAGATGATTCTTATAAACAATAGTTTTTTGATAGTAGTAGAGAAAGGTTAATTTTTCTGGTAAACCATTTAGTATTATAAATTAAAAAACCTCGCATTTCCAAAGAAAAACGAGGCCTGTACTCGGAGCGGGACTTGAACCCGCACGACCGCAATGGTCATTGGATTTTAAGTCCAACGTGTCTACCAATTCCACCATCCGAGCAGACAGAGCGAAAGACGGGATTTGAACCCGCGACCCTCACCTTGGCAAGGTGATGCTCTACC
>CAYMXD010000172.1:0-5466 GCA_964394095.1 uncultured Mesohalobacter sp.
AAGATATTGGAGATTGTGATACGTCTAGTGTGACTAGTATGGGTTCAATGTTTTCTGGTGCACTAGCATTCAATCAAGATATATCCTCTTGGTGTGTAGAACAAATTGGTTCTGAACCTATTCAATTTTCAAATAATTCTCCATTACAAGAGAGCTTTAAGCCTAAATGGAGTGTGCCATGCGGTTTCTACGAAGAAAACGGCATTTGCAAATGTCCTGTTGCCAAGTCTGGCGATACAGGAGTTGTAAACATTGGTGGCACCGATTATACCTTTACCAAACGCACAAGAGCCCAACTCGACGCCTTGATTAGCGCCAACGAAAACAATCCTCAAATTGCCCTGACCTGTACTTCAGGTGTTACCGATATGAGCAGTTTATTTTTAAATACATCTTTTAACCAAGATATTAGCCATTGGGATACGTCTAGTGTGACTAGTATGGTTGAAATGTTTCGTGTTAATTCGTCATTCAATCAAGACATTGGTGGTTGGGATACCTCAAGTGTAACTAACATGAGCAGTCTGTTTCGTAATGCTTCGTCATTCAATCAAGATATTGGTGGTTGGGATACCTCAAGTGTAACTAACATGAGTAGTCTGTTTCGTAATGCTTTGTCATTCAATCAAGATATTGGAGATTGGGATACATCTAATGTATCTGAAATGACTAGAATATTTAGTCAGGCGACAGCGTTCAATCAAGATATTGGTGGTTGGGATACGTCTAGTGTGACGGATATGGGTTTTTTGTTTGCATTTGCAGCAGCATTCAATCAAGATATTGGTGGCTGGGATACGTCTAATGTGACGGATATGGAAGGTATGTTTGGATTTGCCGAAGCATTCAATCAAGATATATCCTCTTGGTGTGTAGAACAAATACCAACAGAACCTGATAATTTTTCTTTAAACTCTCCCTTAGATTCAGATTTTAAACCTCTATGGGGAGAAAGCTGCGTAAATCTTACCTGGACAGGAGAAACCGATTCTGATTGGAATACTGCCGAAAACTGGAAACCCAATGCCGTACCGATATCAACTGATAATATTGCTATAAAACCAACGGCAAACCTTCCCGAAATCGATGCCTCATTAAGCGTTCAAGTCAATAGTCTTATCGCCTTAGACGGCACCTCATTAGATATTTACGGGGTTTTAAAGGTGAACAACCGCCTGCTGAATAACGGCAGCTTAAATTTTAAAAGCAATGCTTCTGCTACCGGACAATTTGATGAATTTACAGGCACTATCTCCGGCTCGGGTAGTGTTCGTACAGAACGCTATATTCCCGCTAAACGGGCTTTTAGGTTGTTGGCTTCACCGGTGACCACAACAGATTATATTTTTGAAAACTGGCAGGAGAGCGGCTCTACTCCGGTAACACAAGATGGGCTTGGTACCCATATTACGGGAGGAGATGCCTCCCTTGGTTTTGACCAGAATGATTCTGGTGCTCCTTCTATGTTTACATTTGATAGTGCAAACCAAACCTGGGAAGCCCTGCAAAATACCAACGCTACAATACTAACTGCCGGCGAAGCTTACCTTACCATGGTTAGAGGAGACCGTACCATAGATTTAACCGACAATGATTCTCCTGCTAACTCAACCACTTTAAGAACAACAGGAGCTTTGTTAACCGGACCCACTTCTCCCTCATTAGACGAGCAACCCGGTAATTATAATTTAGTTGCCAATCCCTACCAGGCTGTGGTCGATTACAGTTCGGTAATGCGATCTGATTTGACGGATTATATCTACATTTGGGATGCCAGTATAGCCGGAGATAATGGTCGTGGCGGTTATGTTACTATAGATGTTACAGGGAATACAACACCGCCAAATCCATCTAGTTCTGATGCGAGTGAATTTATACCACCGGGCTTGTCATTTTTTGTGCAAAATCTTTCGAGTGGAACAATTTCTCCCGATATTGACTTCGCAGAAGCAGATAAAGCAACCGGAGAAAATCAGGTTACCATTTTTAGTTCATTCCCTGATTTTTATATTAACTCCAGGTTGTATCTCTCTTCAGATTTAGAAGATGGCCATTCAGAACGCGATGCTATTGGCTTGCGTTTTTCAGACAACTTTACGACAGTGGGTAGTGATGAAGATGCGACAAAGTTTGTTAATCCCGATGAAAATTTTGCTATAGTCAATAACGGTTTACGTTCTATAGATAAACAAGCCTTGCCAACCATAGGCCATCAAATTGATTTTTCAATTACTAACTACATGGCCACTAATTATAGTCTAACATTTGTCATGCAAAACAAGCCTGAAGATTTAGGGGTGTTTCTATATGATGAGTATTTAAATACCCAAACGGAGCTTACAGAAAGTTTTGTTTATGACTTTAGTGTAGATAATAATATCCCTGAAAGTATTGCTGAAAACCGTTTCAGTTTAATTTTTGATAATACAACTTTAGGTGACAATGAAAATCCCTTCGGCGAACATTTTAGTTTGTATCCTAATCCAAGCCATGGTCAATTCCGTATCAAAACGCCTAACTTAACTGGTGAGGTTGTTGTTGAACTTAGCAATTTACTTGGGCAACAACTTATAATTCAGAAATTATCAGTTGAAACACAGGAAGTGAATGTTAATACTGAAAATCTTTCAAGCGGTATATATGTGGTAAAACTGTCTCAGGGCAATCAGATGTTTAGTGCAAAATTAATAGTTGAATAATTTTATCCACTAGAATTACAGTAGTAATTTTAGTTGTTTTAATTATAAAGTATGCCTCTAGGCACTGCCTAGAAGATGTTTCTTTTCGAAAATTTATTTATCTCAACATTCATTTATTCCAGTAATGACGCTTTGGGTTTGTCGAGTTGTTTTTTCCATGCTTTATACCCGTAAATAGCGATAATGGTAAAAATGAAATATTGAAAAGACGAAAAGACCAAGCCTTTATATAAATACAATGGCTCAGTGATAAGGTCGCCAATGATCCAAAAGATCCAGTTTTCCAGTTTCTTTTTGGCCATAAGCCACATGCCCACAAAGAAGATACCCGTGGTTAAAGTATCGACGTAGGCTGTCCAAGAATCCCATTTATCAAAATAAGTGTATACTAAACTTACAAAAATCAAGGTAGCTATAAAAATTAAGATCGCCTGAGCGTATTCTTTCTTGGTATCCATTGTTGTAATCGGAATAAAATGGGTGTCATCTACTTTTCTGGTCCAAATATACCAGCCGTAGATACTCATGATGAAGTAATAGACATTGATAAGCATATCGCCCAGAAGACCATATATTATAAGGATGTATACAAAAATAGCCGTGCTGATGATGCCGGTAGGGAAAACAAGAATATTGTCTCTTTTTGAAAACCAAACACTCAATAATCCAAATATACTGCCTATAATTTCCAATACAATAAGATGCGTATCAACCCCTTGATACTGCTGAAAAAACCAATCAATAATTTGGGACATAGTCTTTTCTGTTGGATTTTACGATTTTAATATACAACAAACCATGCTCTACTGCGTCTAGGGCAGTTTTCATTTCTGTTTGTAAGACTTGCATAACGTCATCATAAGACCCGTAAACTTGTGTGCTTAGCGGGTTTTCTTTTATGACTAAACCACTATTTCTTAAAGCTTTAATCAGGTTGATGATGGGGGGTTCAAAGTTGTCTTGAAGTGGTGAAAAGGTAAGTTCTGCTGAAATTTCCATAATTTTTAATCAAAATTAAAAAAAATATGACTTGTAGATAGTTATTTCGTCGTATTATTACGCAACCCTACACACTAAAAGGGTTCTTATAATTGAAAGCACAATTGAAATGAAAAATATTAGAATCCAAAGCTATTTCATTATAGGCGGTAAAACTTACTGTTTTATTGTGACTGGCAGCATAAAAATAGATGGTGGCTGACGTTTTAATTTTTAAACTAAAAAAATGGAATTAACTTACAATACAAAAAAAATTAAGTTTAACCGAATTAGCCAACAAAAAAGCTCGCCATCAGCGAGCTTTTTTAATTATATTTCTAGGTTATCCCTTTAGTTATGAATATGAATGAACTACAAACATAAAGAGAAATAGCCTTTACTTCGGCAAGGCCTGTATTGAATTTGTCGAGGTTGCTTAGTATAAGTGTCTATCGGGATTCAAGAAGCTTTGTCATAAGGTGGATGTAATATGGTATTTGATAATTTTACTCAAAAAAGTCTCAAAGATTTTAAATGTAAACCATTGATATTTCAGACTTAGCTGTTTAAGCCAGTTGAAAAATAGTTTAATCTACTAAACTAAACACCAAAGTTGACGTATCACCATCAGAGCTTTCATCTTGTAACTCGAGCGTGGTATCATCTAAGTTAAGCACATCCCAATCTTCGTCCAATTCGCCGTAAAACGAATCCTCAAAATCCATTTCAAACACCATGACGTCGTCATCCAGATAAGCAGACCAGGTGCCAACCACTGCGGCATCAACCAAAATATTGCCATCAAAATCCTCCTCAGACTCAAAATTAAACACCAAACCATCATAGGTGTTATCCACTTCGCCTTCATCTATCAATTCGCTAACTTCAAAATTACCATTAGTAATAAATTCAACTAATTCTTCAAGACTTGTAGGGTTGTTGTCTGAGGGATCATTGTCGTAAAGGAGCGGATTAAAACAGCTTTCGGGCAAATCGTTGTAAATAGCATTTAATTCGGAGTTGGAATTTACAGTAGTCTGGAACTGCTCGTTGGGGCCGGCATCCACAGAAACAGTCACTGGAAATTGTAATTCGTAGAATAAATTATTTTGGCCTACTTCGACTAAAAAATTAAAGAATTGGGCGTCATTATTTATAGTTTGCGAATCTACAAATGAATTTGAAGCATCAAAAAACTGTAGGTTTACAGGGTATTCTAAATCTATGCAATTGACCTCAGTGGATGAAGTAATCGATTGAAGTAATTGATCTAACTCGGCATTACTGCTCATTGTCTCAACAGCATAATCTATGGTAGAAACCGTAATTGGAAAAATGAAATCAATACTATCCTGATTTGGTGTCTCCTCTAAGGTTTCAATGAGTGTAGAATAGTCATTTGCCGTATTGAGGCTAAAATTTATGTCGTTATTGATGGTGATCTGTGCCGGAAGTTCAAGGCGTATTTTACTTGACCCATCAATAAAATCATCAAAAGTGGTGGGATTTTGAGTTACCCGTTTTAAGTTGGAGGTCAGTGGGCTGTCCCGATTTAAAGCATCAGAATTATTGATGACTTGGGTGTCTTCTTCTGTCTGACAGGCCCAAAACAAACTCACACATAATAGGATTTGGTAAATGTTTTTCATATGGTTTTCAAATGTAATTATATTTCTTTATAGTTTAACAACTCAAAAGAGTTTTACCCTAAAATGAGTCATGGAGTCTTGTATCTTATTAGTGAAACTCAACTTTGAAAAATAGCGAAGCTATGAATTCAAAGTTGTTA